>JAODGF010000178.1 GCA_025464645.1 Methanosarcinales archaeon | reverse complement strand
ATGGCGGGTAAGATAGGAGCATAAAAAAGGAGGTAGGAAAGATGGGAGAAGAGGAATATGATTACACAAAAGTCCCGATGGAGGGATATGTAGAAGGAGTAGCGTCAAAAGCACCGAAGGAAGCACCAAGAATCGGCGTTTATGTATGCCACTGCGGGATAAACATAAAGATGACTTTGGACGTAAGAGAACTTATGAATTATGCGGCGACATTACCAAATGTCGCTCTTGCACGGCATTATATCTTTATGTGTTCGGACCCGGGGCAGGATTTGATAAGAAAAGACATTGCAGAGGGTAGAGTGAACCACGTGATAGTGGCTTCCTGTTCGCCTCGTATGCACGAGCCTACTTTCAGAAAGACCTGCTCTGATTCTGGGCTGAATCCGTTTTACTATGAAATGGCGAACATACGCGAGCATTGCAGTTGGCCGCATGCGGACTATCCGAAAGCGGCGCTGGAGAAAGCGAAGGAATTGATAAGGAGTGCGGTTGCAAGAAGTTCGCTATTGGAATCAATAGAGGAGAAAGAAGTGGAAGTCGCTCCAGAAGCGCTGGTAATAGGAGGAGGGATAACCGGGATGTATGCTGCATTGGACATCGCGAATGCAGGATACAAGGTGCATCTGGTGGAGAAAAGTCCATCCATTGGCGGGCACGTGGCTCAATTGAACAGGACTTTCCCAACCCTTGAGCGTTCTACTTCTATCCTGACGCCGCGAATGATAGACGTTGGAGCACATCCGAACATAAATCTGATGACTTATTCGGAGGTTGAAGAGATAAGCGGGTATATCGGGAATTACGAGGTGAAGGTAAAGAGGAAGCCGAGATATATAGATACGGAGAAATGCAAGGATAAGGATTGTGAATTGTGTGTAGAAGCATGTCCGGTGAAAGATGTACCAAACGAATTTGATGAAGGATTAAGTAAGAGAAGTGCAATTTATATACCTTTTCCGTTTGCAGTTCCTCCTGTCTATACCATCGATGCGGAACACTGTTTGTTGCTAAAGGAAGGTAAGTGCGGGGATGCAACGCTTGAAACCATTAAAGAGGGTAAAGCGGTTCCACCTTGCATGGCGGCATGCCCGGGGGCAATAGATTTTGAGCAAAAGGAGGAGACAGTAGATTTGAACGTAGGGACAATAATAGTAGCTACTGGATATGACATTATAGACCCGACAGTATCGGCGGAATACAAGTATGGTGTGTATCCAAATATAATTACGGGATTGGAGTTCGAGCGGTTGTCCTCTCCCAGCGGTCCAACTGGGGGTAAAATATTGGTAAATGGAAAGGAGCCGAAGGATGTTGTGTTCATCTCCTGCGTGGGGTCGAGGAACAAGCAAACGGGATATGAATATTGTAGTCGTGTATGCTGCATGTATTTAGCGAAACAGGCACATCTGGTAAAGGAGCAATTACCGGATGCAAACGTGACGATATGCTTCCAGGATGTAAGAGCGTTTGGAAAGGGCTTTGAGGAGTTTTATGGTGATGTGAAGAAGGAGGGCGTTTTCTACATGAGAGGGCTTCCGGGTGAGATATACAAAAAACCGGGCAGTGATAGAGTGGTGATAAGAGGAGAGAACACGTTGATTGGCGAGCCGTATGAGATGGAAGCCGACCTTGTTGTGCTTGGCGTGGGATTGAAACCTAATAAAGGCGTAGAGAGCGTAGTAGATATGCTGAAACTCTCCAAAACACCTGACCAGTTCTTGTTGGAAGCGCATCCCAAGCTCAGACCTGTTGATACGGCAACAGATGGTGTGTTCATTGCGGGCTGCTGTGCAAGCCCAAAAGACATAACAGATAGCATAGCACAGGGTAAAGCAGCGGCTTCCGGGTCGCTTGTTTATTTAGTTAAAAGCAGGGCGAAGATAGAGCCTACGATATGCGAGATAAATGAGGAGGTTTGCATAGGCTGTGGGCGCTGTGAAGAAGCATGCCCGTTTGGCGCACTTGCGCTTGACGAAGTTCGACATGTGATGACGGTAAACGAAGCGATTTGTAAGGGTTGTGGTGGTTGTAATGCAATATGTCCTTCAGGAGCAGCGACAATGAAGCATTACCGCGACAGGCAGGTATATGCACAGATAGAGGCGTTGACGGAGTCAGTGGAGATAGGGGTGCCAGTTGCAGTGGCAGCGGAAGCGAGTTCAAGTGCAGAAACGGAAGTGGAGCAGGACACAGAGTGAAGTTTGAACTTCACTCCTTTTTTTATTTATCTCATTTCGATATTCACTATAAATCAACCCTTTTCGCGTTATTCCAAAGTTTTTCATATCTCTGAATGTAAGGCTTAATTAGATCAGGCTGTTCCCTTGGTATAATCCTGTGTTTACCAATATAGCCACGAGTATGTCTCCCAGGGGGGAACTCGTTGATATGTACTGTGGTATTACCAGTATCTGGGTCTATTATTAAAAGTACCTCGTTGATATCCTCTTTGTGAAGCCTTAATTCAAGCGAGCCTTTTCCTTCACTGAAGTTGATAATATCTTTACAGTATGCAACGGAAGCCCTATACTCCGCACGTAACCGCCCGGATATTTGTCCATTAATTTCTTCTTCCTTCTTTTCTCTATCCTTAAATGCTTTTGATTCAGGATCGAGCAGTAATACTATCATACTTCCTCCTTTCTTAAGCAGGGAAATCATATCTTCCCGGTGCTCATGAAAAAGACCTAAAGAATTAATACTAAAAATCCAAATACTTCTTTGTGCATCACGAATAAGTCGCTTCTGCTCAGGAACTACTTTTTCGAATTCCAACAATTGCCCCCTCCTGATGGTGTCTTCGAGTTGCTCGATACGTCTCTGATACTCTTGCTCACGTTGCTTACTTTCAAGGTTTGTTTTGAGATAGGCAGCAAGCCCCATTATTCCAAATCCTATCCCTGCAGCTAACCCAATCCATTCTGACATCCATTACTTACTAAATTTTATATCTTATTTATTAAAAATAAAAGTAATCTCGCTTTTAGTTAAAAACAATTTCACTTTTAACTTATTCACGAAACATCTTCCAGGATATAACAGTGCGCCACATTACAGTTATATTTGTCATTAAAGCAATGATGACCATGGAAAAAAACACCGAAACGGGATGTATGTAGCTGAGCACGCCGCCAATAAAAAGTATAAATAATCTGAAGTCCCTATTACCTCTGTGTCGATAATTCAAGTCAGCTATCGCTCTTGCAGCGGTATAACTAACCATCAAACTTCCTATAATAGCCAATGAGGAAATGAAAATAACAGCTAAAGGATCAAATATCTTCGTTACCATCAGGTAATAAAACATTCCAAGGAGTATGATAGCATCCGCATATCTATCTAATATAGCATCAATAAAACCTCCAATACCTGTACTCATATTTTTAAGCCTCGCTATCTCACCATCGCATCCATCCAATATACTCGATAATTGAATGAGAAATCCCCCTATAACAGGATGGCACAATAAAAATAGAAGCGCACTTATCACAGCAACACCAAAACTCAGTAAAGATACCTGATTTGGTGTAACTTCTTTATATATTTTGAGAATGAGCGGAGTGAATATTTTTGTTGAGAATTTACGGTTTATATATCTCGAAATGATGCCATCGGTAGGTTTCTCAAGTGACTTCAGCATTTTATTCTTCGCGTACTTTAAACTCTCTTGTGTATCTATGTCGCACCAGAACCTGCCGTGAACGTCAAAAACCTCAAGATTATCGGAATCAATCAAGCATTGAACCGCATCTGATAGCTCATACTTACCTTTTCCTATTTCCTCTACCAAGGCATTGAATATCGCGGGGGTGCAATAGAATAAACCACAATCAACTGCATTGTAATTCTTTATCCCCTTTCCTATTGCCTTTGGCTTATTCCTTTCTAACAGTATTTTCGTTGCATCTTCCAGATCAAACACATTTTCAGGTTTGTCCACGCATAAAACACATTTATCCCCTCTATTTTTTGCATATTCCAGCAGTTCTTTTAAGATGCTCAAATCGAAAACATGGTCGCACATCAAAAGAACGAAATTCTCATCTTTCAGCTTTTCTCTTGCCTTTAACACTGACACTCCATTTCCTTTTTTCCATTCCTCGTTGTCCACAAAATCGAGGTTCACACCTAAACGTTTCTGCTTCTCTTCCACATATTTTACAACTTCTTCGCTTCTATACCCCACGACAATCACGAAATCATATATCCCACCTTTTTTTACCGAAAGAATTGCTCTTTCGATGAGAGAAAGCCCAAGCAGAGGAATTAAAGGTTTTGGCTTGCTTTTATCCTCTCCTTGTGAGAGTCGCTCTCCTTTACCGGCTGCTAATATTACGGCTTTCATTTTATCTCTTTCACTTCTATTTCTCCAGCCTCTCCATTACCTCTTCCCTGTAAGGAACACCCTCTACACCTACCCTTTCAACGACAAAAGAAGCTGCACAAGATGCAAATATCGCTGCCCTATG
>JAODGF010000047.1 GCA_025464645.1 Methanosarcinales archaeon | reverse complement strand
GGCTTTGTTTTGCTTTTTTTAAAATAAGCCGGATGCTCTCACGGTTTATTGTTTCAAACCCTTCCTTCTTCCTCATCTCTTCGGTGAGTAATGTAAGCGACCATCTCTTTCTGCCATCTGGCGATTTGGTGCATGCCTGCGCTATGATTTCTGCTTCATGCCGTTCCGTGTATTTCTTGGGCTGCCCCGGTCTTGGTTTCTCTGTCAGGGCACTTTGAAGGCCTTCTTCACGGTATCTTTTCTTAATGTTGGAGACGGTTGCTCGGCTTATGTTTAATATCTCTGCTATTCTCGTTTCCTTTTCTCCTTTATGAACCAAAAGCAAAACATGGGCTCTTGTCAATGCTCTTGCGCTTTTCTGACCTTTCTTTGTAAATTCTCCCAGATACTTTACCTCCTCTTCGGCGAGTTCTATCCTTTTCATAAAATATAGGATAAACTCGCAGTATTTATATTTGTCTAAAAACTAAGTTGTTGAGACACTATTATAACTTCATCTTTTTTTACACAGCTCCTGTGGCTAACCCAAACGGTGTGACATCCGAGGTCGGCATTAAACATCATTAGCTTTTGAGAAAAAGGCGCCTTTATTGTTGTTAATTCTGCTAACTATGTTATTTATTTGCTCCTTATATACAGTAAAAAGTTCTCCATAATGAATAAACTCATAAATCCCATCTTCAGTGGCATCAGATTTTAGATATAACCTTCCTTTATGAAAACTTGCTATCTCCCCCAACCTCACCACTTCCCACCCTTCCGGGAGTTTTTCCATCTCATTAGCCCCTGTCATCTTATTCCTTCCATTATTGGCGTCTTTGTGGCATCTCTATGGCTTCTTTCCCTTTTTTAACGAGATCTTCAAGTTCAAGATACGCAGTTATGTTAGACACATTATCTAATTAATAAAATTAAAAGCGAAATACATTTTACTTGTAATAAAGCAATATACCAAGAGGAAAGAGATGAAACACAAACTATTTGCCTTGCTTGCCCTGGTAATCTTTGTCGCAGCCGTATCCGTCAGTATAGGCAAAGAGGATAGAGCCAGCGAGGTGATTCCACCAAATCCCAAAGGATTCATAGGGTCGTGGCATCCCGCACCAGAGTGCGGGCAGTGCCATGTCTCACTTCTCTCAGACAAGCAGTTGCTTGCAAAACTTGGGTCTTGCAACTGTCATCGAGAAGCATATACTTCCGCCGGAGCGATAGACATGGATAAGATCAGGAAGAACGCGCATGGCATAAAGGTATGTGTTGATTGTCACATGGGAACAGGAATAGCAAATATCACCCAGGAGATTCCCTGTGATAAGTATCACGAAATACATCGGGACACCGATTGCCAGGACTGTCATGGTAAGAAAGAGGAGATCTCAATACCAGAGAGCGAAGAATGCGATTCCTGTCATAATGGAAATCCTCATATCGTCCACGGCAACAGAACAGGAGAGATGTGTGTCATTTGTCATGGTCCTTTTGGAATAGAATATAAGGAGGAGGGGTATCAACTAATAGAAGGCGTACCGAAGAAAAAAACAGGGGAGATGACTTATCCCACTATCTCTAATATATTAAAGGCACTTATAAAATTTATACTAAAAACAAAAGAAGGGGGTGCGTAAGATAGCGATGAAAAAGGGTATTGTTTTTGCAGTTATTGCCATTCTAATGGTCATGGGTCTGGTTACGATTTCAATCATAGAGATAGAAGAAGTGCCAGTAATAAAAGTCAAGGCTGAGGTGACGGTAACAGATGGCAAACCATCGGTAGAAATCGCCAATGTGGAACAAGAAGCAGTGAATCCGTTGCAGAGCCCGAGGGGTAGCTCTACCGCGGGTTTCCCGAGCGTGGATGCGCTTGCGATAATCAACAATACGAAAATCAGCTACTGGGCTGCCAAGGATTATCACGGTAATGGTACCTACGATTTTGTAATCGGCTTCTCTAAAAGTGCCGCACCGAGACAGGGGGATATGGTAAAGGTGATAGTGAAGGTGGTGGATGAGAAAGCTCGCACGAGGGCAAGGGATGTAAAAGTTATCTTATGGGAGTAAAAAATGGAAACAGGGCAAATCTTCTTAATCTCCGCTTGCGTTCTTCTCGTCCTTGATTTTATTCTCCTGTTAATGGCAAAGGCAAATCCGGAAGAGAAGAAGAAACTTGAACGCGCATTTTTCGCTTCTTCCTTAGCTTATGTGCTAATAATCGCCTCGTACCTCAGGCTCACTATGGCTTTCCTGAATGACAACTTCTGGTTGAGTGAGGTTTATACATACAGTTCATCGAGCTTGTCAGTTCAGTATAAGCTCGGCGATCCCTGGATAGGCAGCAGCGGGTCAATGCTCTTTGTGGCTTTTCTCTTTACCCTCCTCTACTTCGTGTATCGGTTTAGAGGATTTGGAAAAGAAAGCGAGTTCCGCATAACCACGTACAAGATACTGGACATCTTCCTTATCTTTCTCCTTCTCGTCACCCTGCTGAAGAGCCCTTTTGAGCTTTTGCCCGTGACACCAATGGATGGAGCAGGGCTAAATCCATTGTTGCAGACATTTTGGGTCCTCATTCACCCACCCGTGGTTTTCTTAGGATACGTATTTGTCTTCTTCGCATTTACACTAACCCTGGCGGGTATGATAACGGGTGAGAGCGAAAAGGAAGAAGTAAGAGAAGTTTTAAAGCGTTCCCTTTATGCCGCATGGCTGTTTTTAGCTCTTGGAATAGCGCTTGGTGGGTGGTGGTCTTACGAAGTGCTTGGCTGGGGAGGATACTGGGCTTGGGACCCTGTGGAAACAGCTTCTTTACTGCCCTGGTTAGCTCTCACCGCATACTTTCACTTGCCTGCGCGGAGCAAAGACCTGGGGAAAGAACTCACGCTCTTGATTACTTTTTTTATGATCATCTTCTCCACCGCTCTCACCCGCGGGGGGTTATTGGAGTCAGTTCATGCCTTTGGTAAATCGCCCGTTGGTCCCGTGCTTCTGGGATTCGCTTTTTGCGTTGCTATTTACTTCTTCTATCTAACACGAAGTACGAATAAACCATTTTATACTTTCGATATGAACACGTCTTCCCTTTATTCTGTCGCTATTTTCGCCGCATACTGGTCGCTGATGTTTCTATTAATTATATGCTTCCTTGGAGATGCAGCGCCAATAATAGGTGGCTTTTTCAATGAGAACCCCATGACTACGAGTCCCGAATTTTACAATAAATGGTGCTTCCCTTTCACACTCGCCTTCGTAGCGGCTTTAGGTGGGTGCAATATAGGGCTGAAAATGAAGAGATATGTCATGTTAATCGTGTCGGTGCTGCTTATTGGGGCTGTTTTAGCAGCTATCGGGCAACCAACACCAAATTGGCTTGCAAACCTCGGACTTCCGCTCCTGATGGTAGCGGGGATTGCCATCGCTTATAACTTCGCCCGGTTAATATCAAAGAAGAATTCCTCTTCTCGATTGTGGGGCAAGACCATCGTGCATCTTGCTGTTGTAATTATCTTAATAGGCGTTTTCGTCAGCTCTGCTGCTGAAACAGAAAGCGGAAACATCATTGCAAAGCCTGACTCCGTTATTGACGCTTTAGGGCTGCAAATTACGTTGAATAATTTCACCGTGTATCCCGGTACCGGAAGCGTTTACTACCCTCAGCATTCTTTTATAGGTCCTGAACGCTCTGCGCTAAAGATGGATGTTGCGATCGAAGATGATGGGGGAGAAGTCCAACATGAATCGCTGTGGATGTATTACTACGCAAACCATGGCGTGGTGTCTGAACCTTTGATCATTTCTGCTCCTGCGGGTGATATGTACATTTCCATGCACCAAACAAAATCCAGTTTTAATTCGATGTTTTTCGCGCTTATGGGTCAGGAGGTTCAACCAGAAGATTCGGTAATCGTCGTAAAGAGAGTACCCATGATATGGCTTGTTTGGTTTGGGATAATATTACTGGGAATCGGGATGACCGTATTACTACTCGGCGAGCTCCGGAAAGGAGGCATCATTGCCAAATCCTAAACACTAAAACCGAAATCCTAAACAAACAATTAAAAAAGAAAGCGTTACCGAAGAAACATTTTAAAGGTTCTTTTCTTTTCCGTAAACGGTTTTCTAAAAGAAAAGGGTTTGTTTATGAATGTTTCTCCGGAGGATGGCAAATATTACATGTTTCTTCCTTTACATCTACATCGTGGTCGTTATGGCATGCCGCACACTCGTATCCTCTATAATCGGGACTCTCGTAGGCGCTGTACTCACCAACCTTATGTGCTGCGTGTTCAATCGTGCGATGACATTTAAAACATGAGATTGCGGGGTCTGAAATTTTCTCTGATGCAACTTTGGCTTTCTTACCATTGTGGCATTCCTCACACACTTCACTCTTTGGCGATGCAGGCGGTTTCTCTTCGATTTCCTCTGCCATTTCATCGAAACTCTTCCCCTCAATCATTCCCGCTGTGTGATGAAGCGCGTGCCCCATGACCATAACCATCTCCAACATTTTCGGCTCGTGCGGTTTGTGGCATTCGTGACAGTCTATGCCCGCATGAACAGACCCTTCCAGAGAGGTGTAAAAGGGCTCCATCTCATGACAGTTCTTTGCACAATTCGCTGGCTTTTCCATCTCTTCCATCATTGTAGGCATCACAACCGCAACACCGACAATCGCTCCGATGAAAACCACCACGACCAGCGCAATAATAACCTTCTCACCTATTTCCATACTCAACCCTCCTAATTACATCTGCTTCCATTTTGACGTGTCTTGTCTATGCTATGCTCCAAAAGGAGATAATCATCAGGTATATATAAAGCTTTCGATTTTTTCGCATCACCGGAAAAATTAGAAAACTTTATATAGTAAAATTACCCCACTTAAAAAGTATGATACAAATGAACATACTTGGAAGAATACGCGGTTTCTCATTTCAGCCGTCAAAAGAATTCGCTGCATCTAAGGAAGATACGCTCAGTGACGCCTTCAAGTATTACGTCCCCCTGCTGGCGATTCTCGCACTGATTCTCGCAATTGTAGTGACTGTTGTGGTGACCGTGCTGGTGTCAAAGCTTGGATTGTCTGAACTCTCATTAATGCCTGGATTACCAGAGCTCGGTAAAATCGCACCACTGCTCGGTGCAGGGGCTTTTGTGGGCATAATCGCTGCGGGTATAATCGCCGCACTTTATATCGCGGTTTGGCTCCATATCTGGGTGTACCTGTTTGGCGGTAGAAGAGGTTTAAAGCAGACGACAAAAGCGATTACGTATGGTGCAACACCGTGCTTAGTATTGGGCTGGGTTCCAGGACCGAACATTATCATCGCACCGATATGGTCCCTTCTCCTGGTAATTACCGGTGTAATGGAACTCCACGAGCTATCCCCTGGAATGGCAATCCTTGCTGTAATCCTTGCAATCCTCGTACCAGTGATTATCGTTGGAATAATTGCTGCTGCAATCGTTCCGGCAATACTCTGACCCCCGACTCAAGCGCGTATTGGATGGCAAATCGTGCAGGTCTCTGCTCTTACTGTTAGTCTATGGTCGTCGTGACAAACAATACACTCATAGCCACTATACTTCGGGGATTTCTGGCTCATCCACATGATATGTTCCTCATGTCCTGCGGGATACTGCTTGTGACATTCCATGCAATATTCGTTTTTGGGTGATTCGGGGATTTCATCCTCAATTTCTGCCGTGCTTACCCCTTTGATGTGTGCAATGCCATGTCCTATGGGTGGTCCTTCTGGTCTATGGCATTCATGGCAGTCCATCACTCCGGCACGACCATGCGCTGAAACCAGGAGTGAGTCATAGAAGGGCTGCATCTCGTGACACATTTTACCACAGCTCTCCGGCTTTTCCATATAGCTGGTCATTACAGCTCCGACAATCGCAAGCACCACGACTACCGCAACCACACCAACAATAACCATCTTCTTTGTAATTTTCATCTCTATCTTCCCTCCTTTTTTTCTGATATCAATCTTTTTTGATTAGGGATATATAAAGTTTTCGATTTCTTCTCAGTAAAATTACACCGGTTCTGCAATCTCTTCTATCAATTCGGTCTCCTTGTAGCCATTCTTTTCCTTGAGAAATTCGTTTGTTCTTTTAATTATGCTTCATTCTTGTCTGTTTTTATTACTGTTTTCAATCTTAATATATGACTACAAATAATTTGTTTTTTGTTACTGAAAATCTGTGCAATCTCATGGTTATAAAAGGAGCGGAAAATGGTCAAACCAAGAGCACCTTTACAGGGAATAGAAATTTGCGAGCACGGTGGGAGCCGGGAAAAGGATGGAACAGGTGAAGTAATCGACTTCGGTACAAATTTGAACCCCTATGGACCGCCGGACTTTGTTTTCGGTGTGATAAAAGAAGCGATGTCAGAAATAAATTTATATCCGGACACAGAATGCAGCGAGTTGAGAGCGAAAATATCGAGAAAATTTGGATGCCGGGAGGAGGAAGTAATAGTAGGAGCAGGTGTTTCTGAACTAATCCAACTTGTAGCTCTCGCTTTTGTACGGGATAGGGCGCTGACGCTGAAACACACTTATGGCGAATACGAAGTTGCAGCGAAGATGGTTGGTGCGAAAATCAAGCGTATAGAAATGCCTGCACTGCAAATCAATCCCGAGTTGATTGTAGCGGGAATGAAGAAAAATGATGTGGTATTTCTATGCAATCCAAATAACCCAACGGGGCAATATCTGGGTAAAAATGAGATAGAACAGATAATAGCGGAAGCAGAGAGGGTTGACGCACTGGTGGTGATGGATGAAGCGTACGTGGATTTTGTAAAGAATGCCTTTTCATCGCATGAAGTTATACCCGCCACGCAGAACGTGATTATTTTGCGCTCTCTAACGAAATCATTTGCAATCCCAGGAGTAAGGGTAGGATATGCAATCTCATCCGCGGAAAATATAAGGGCGTTGACGAAAATAAAAACTCCCTGGAGCGTGAGTACGTTTGCGGAGAAAATTGGGATCGCGGTAATTGGAGCAGAAGGTGATGCTTTTTTGGTTAAAACAAGAGAGAAGATCGAGAGGAGTAAAGAGAGGATAGAGGAAGCTTTTGAATGTGCAATACGCTCGGATGCAAATTTTTATATTCTTGATGTTGGTAATGGAAATAGAAATGGAAGAGAAGTGAAGAGAGAACTTCTGAAGTATGGTCTTTTGGTAAGAGATTGCGCTTCTTTTGGTTTGTCTTCCTATATAAGATTCTCGGTGAAGAAGGATGAGGAGAATGAGTTGCTGATACACTTTCTTTTAGAAAAAGAACCTGTGCTAAGAAAACAATGAAAAATTTTGCATTTTTCAATTTGCACTTTGCTTTTTGCATTTAATCAGTTCCGTGTCACAATGCTCACCACATCTCCATCGGAGAGCACATGCGAAAGACCCACGCGCTGTCCTTCATGCTTCACTGACTGCCCCCAGATGCGTGCATATCGGAACTTGTAAACGAAATCACGATGAATGGTAGAGCAGACGTCAGCGACAGTAGAATCAGATTTCATGACCAGTGGATTGTCCATATCCGGTGAGCCCCCAGGGGGCTTCATATAGATGCGTATAAGCCCTAATTCGTTGTAAATCCTCTCTTTTAGTGCATCGAGATTCGTACCGAGAGCCGCAGAGATTGGAACTGCATCGCCGAATCGCGCCATGCATGCCCGAAGTGTCCGCGAATCCGCCAAATCCATCTTATTTATGACCACGAATGCAGGAACGTATTTACGGTTTCCGAGAACCACATCAATAAGTTCGTCAAGGGTAATACGTTCTCGTATGAGAACCTCTGCGTTGTGTATTTTGTATTCTGATATCACAGCCCGGATTGTTTTTTCATCGAGCTCGAGGTCAACGGTGCTGTTTACTGTTATCCCTCCCCTGCTCCTTTTATGAATGATTACTTCCGGAGGCTTGGTATTAAATCGAATACCCGCATCGTATAACTCCTTTATCAGTGTATCGAACTGCTGCGGGTGGAAGACATCTACGATGATGAGGATTAGATCAGCGTTTCGCAATACAGATATTACCTCCTTGCCATGCCCTCGTCCTGTTGCTGCACCCTGAATAAGCCCCGGAACATCGAGAATCTGTATTCTTGCACCCTTGTAGAGCAGTGTGCCCGGGATCACTTCGAGGGTAGTGAAGTCATAATCAGCCACCTCAGCACTGGTGCCGGTAAGGCAGTTGAGCAGCGTTGACTTACCAACAGATGGAAACCCAACCATGACGACAGTTGCATCCCCTGACTTTTTTACCGCATATCCTTTGCCTTTGCCTGCGGATTTTGCGATGGCACGTTTTTGGAGTTCGTCCCGTAGTCTGGCGAGTTTCGCTTTTAGCCGTCCAATGTGATGCGAAGTCGCTTTGTTGTACGGTGTTCTTCTTATTTCGTCCTCTATGTTCTTTATGTCCTCTTCGATGGGCATTCTGGCGTAATAGTTATTTGTTTGTTGGATAAGTAATAATTTGAGATAAAAATGGAAAAAACCAGACCATTTGTCTTCATAAATGCCGCAATGAGTGCAGATGGAAAAATAGCAACGGTAGAAAGGAGACAGACGAGAATAAGTGGCGAGAGGGATTTTGATAGGGTTGATTCCATGAGGGCAGAGAGCGATGCAATAATGGTTGGCGTAGGCACTATTTTAGCTGATGACCCTTCTTTAACGGTAAAATCAGAAAAGAGGAGGGAAAAAAGACGGAGGGCAAGGAAAGCTGAAAATCCGTTACGAATAGTGGTGGATAACCGAGCGAGAACGCCGGTTGATGCCGAGATATTAGTCAAAGGGGAAGGCAAGCGAATGATTGCGGTGTCTAAGCAGGCAATTGTGGAGGATGTGGAAAGATTAGGAGAGAAAGCGGAGATTCTGATCTGCGGTGAGGAAGAAGTGAATTTGAGGAATCTTCTCTATTTATTATGGCAACGAGGCGTGAGCAGATTGATGGTGGAAGGAGGTGCAACACTTAACTGGTCTTTGATTTCGCAGGGGCTCGTTGATGAACTATATATATATGTTGGCAATATGATAATAGGTGGTGAAAACGCACCTACACTTGTGGATGGTAAAGGATTTACCTTGGATGAAAAAATGGTAAGACTTGAGCTTTTAAGTGCAAAGAGGATGGATGAAGGTGTTTTGTTAAGGTGGCGTGTTCGTAAATAAACGGGAGAGGGATGAGATATGAAACCTCCTTTTGAGATAAAGGACATCCGTGATTTCGCATACATCACGAGCCGGAAACTGCCGAACGAGCATGGTGAGAAGAGTGGTGAAGTTTTTATGTGGCGTAGAAAAGGTGAGGAGGCATTTAATTACAAACTCAAGTGTCCTTACTGCGGGGAGGAGCAGGAGTCGAGCGTGGTATTCAATAAGAGACCTTACAGGCTGAGGTGC
>JAODGF010000046.1:11728-12105 GCA_025464645.1 Methanosarcinales archaeon | reverse complement strand
GGTACGAAGTCATACGGTGCTGGGTCAAGTGATGGTTGGCTGGTGAAAACGGATTCAAACGGAAATGAGCAATGGGTCAATACTTTCGGAGGAACTGGCGCCGATTTCGGAGAATCTGTCCTGCAGACTTCAGACGGTGGCTACATCCTCGCAGGGGAGGCGGACTCGTATGGTGCTGGTTCACATGATTTCTGGCTGGTGAAAATCGATTCAAAAGGAATCGCCCAATGGGAGAAGACCTTTGGAGGAAGTGGCGTTGATGGTGCATTCTCAGTCCAGCAGACCTCAGACGGTGGCTATATCCTTGCTGGTTATACAGATTCGTTTGTTGCTGGCGCACGTGCGGCTTGGTTGGTAAAGACCGATTCATATGGAGA
>JAODGF010000046.1:0-11668 GCA_025464645.1 Methanosarcinales archaeon | reverse complement strand
TTTGAAGCTCATGCTACACCCGAAGAGCCTATTATAATCACGAATCCAATAACTGTAACCTTTATCGCACCTGACGGCTCTGTTGTATTACAAGAAGATTTTGGCAGCACTGTTCGTATAACTTTGTGGGGCGGGAAATACAACTTTGGCTATTCTTTTATGCTTCCTGACGATGCACCAGAAGGGTATTATGATGTGACAGCAAGCTTCAGTGGAGGGGAATATGTTAAAACCACGGAGAATTTGTTTTTTGTCAAAGCAGGTGGTGCTGAGGAACAACGGCCAACTGCAAAAATAGATTCAATCACACCAAATCCAGCAACTCAAGGTAAAGATATCGTGCACTTTGAAGGTCATGGTGAAGATGCAGATGGATATATCGTTGAATATTACTGGGCATCAAGCATAGATGGAAGAATAATGAGCGCGAGTGGAGGAAGTGAAGAATTTGAAATGCCTGCATCTGTATTATCTGTTGGAACACACACAATAGGTTTCAAAGTTAAAGATAATGACGGTCAGTGGTCAGACTGGGATACTGCAACGTTAACAATAAAACCAAAAAGAGTGGGTGGCTACAACTTTGATGGATTCCCAGTGGAAACGAGAGCGTACGGCACCGTCAATGGCGGTGTGTTCATTGACTATGAACCTTGGGCAGGAACAGCAACGCTAACAGGAAATTTTGACGTGCCAAACGGAGACGTTAAATGGGCTCGTTTATATACAGGTATATGGGGTGGAATAGAAGATTACGCAGGTTGGGTAAATGTCGTATTCAATGGGATTTACGACAGGAATGGACTTGGACCAATACATTTACAGGGCAAGAATGACATCAACCCAAATATATGGTGTAGCGAGCATGGAAAATACTGGATATATTATGATGTAACGGATTTGGTCAATGCTGGGGCAACTAACACCGCAACCGTCTCGAAGATTAATGCTACTGTTGGTAGCTTTGATGGTAGGGTGTATGGCATTGTCTTGGTTGTAATATATGAAGGAGGTGATAGCCCAAAGGACATTCAATACTGGATAAACGATGGAAATGATGCCCTCAACTACGTTACACCACATGACGATGGAACAACGTATTTCGAGGGTGCTGTGGATACTGGCATAGTAAATGATGCAAAACTCACGATAGTACACCTGACCGCTTACGATCCGGGTTGTGCTAATTGCTTGAAGTTTAATGATAATTCGTTGGACACGAGGATGATCGATAGCAACACTTTCGAGCTTAATACCTGGGATGTAAAAAGCTGTCTTGCATCATCTGGAAACAACGCTTGGTATAGCCGAGGTGAAGATCGATATGTCAATGTATGCAACGCGATTTTAGTATTGGAAATGTGATTAACACTACATTATCTGTGATAAAGGTGAGCCCAAGTATTGTTTCGCCGGGAAGCAAAATAAACATCTCCGCAGACGTATTTGATTCTTCAGGAGTGAAATGGGTTAGGGTTCTTATTAGCAAAGGAGGAGAAGACGTAAGGACAATTTTTCATGTCAGATCCTGAAGGAGATGGGATTTACACCGGTACTTGGCACACGATGAATTTTACTGGAAGCGGAATATTACAATATATACGAGCATATGTCGAAAGCACCGAAAACCTTTTATATACCTTATACCTTTCAGGCATATGCGACTTCCAGTCGCTATAAAAGTTTAGGAGGTGAAAAAGGAAAAAATGAAAAAACAATTTGCAGTCGCGATAATAGCGATATTATTGTTGTTTGTTCTGACAGTGACACTTACTTGTTTATCCCCCATTGTCTCTGCCACTCCGTGGACGCCTGTTGAATGGCAGGATGGCGGCAAGCTTAAAAACTGGGTGCAGGACCAAAATGGGAACTTCGTGGATGATCACATTGAGGCGCAAACCGGTAAGGTAGACATCATCGTCGATTTAAATGGATGTATTGGCGACCCAGCTAAGAGTGAAATCGTCAATTACCTGAACACCTTAGGAGATGTGGAATATGTCGGCAAATACGTAAGCTTCGTCATTGTGAAGGGCGTAGAGGTGAACCGAACCGCGGATATTGCCAGACAGCCCGAAGTGGCAATGGTTGAGCTTGCCACAACCGATAAGTGGCTGGGTGACAACTTCAGGGCATCAAGGGTTGAGACCAGTGCAACATATCATCCGAATACATTGCAAGATGCGTTCGGTTGGCCAGGAGCGTTGAACGGACATGACATCAATATTGCTTTCCTAGACACCGGGGCCAACCCCACCTATGACCCCTATGTCACTCATGGCTACGATGCCATCAACAACGTCGAGACCAACCCAGGTCCTGACCCTACGGTTGACCACGCGAGTTGGATGGCGTCTTGGGTCTTCGGGCCTGGCGGGATAGCTCCTCAGGCAGGGCTTGTTGACATGAAGGTAGGCGATGCATCGGGAGCTGATTCAGCAGCAGTGATGCGGGCACTCGAGAAAGTGTACGAGAAGCAGCGCGACTGGGGAATCAACGTGGTCGTGATGATGTTTTCAGGTGACGCCCGGTTAGATGGTCGAGAAGCTAGGCAGCAACTCATCGATCTCTTGTCGGGCCAGGGCATAGTTGTAGTCGCCGGGACAGGAAGTAATGCGAATGATGCACCTGTCACCGGTCCAGGCGCTGCCACTCGCGCGATCGGTGTTAGCACAGCAAACATTACGGACACTGTGGACCGTGCAGATGATGTTGCACCCTACGTGCAAGGGCCTCGGATGAGTGACGACGATATGGACCAGCTTGATGAGCTGAAACCTGAGGTCATCATGCCCACCGGCGAGAGCGGTACTATGGTCTCCAACTCGATCGCCACCGCAATGACGTCAGGATTGGTTGCCCTCATATTGCAGCACAATGCGGACCTACGCAACTTTGACAACAAGGCGTCAGGAAGCGTGAAGGACCTCTTGATCCGCAGCGCGGAGCCCAAGGGAACTGCCGACACGACAGTGGAGTATCCACGCTCCACCCCTACATGGGATCAATATTGGGGCTTTGGGGAGATTGACACCTTTGAGGCTTTCCGGTACCTTTCCGCCCAGGTAGAGACCGGAAGAACCGATCTCACTTTCATGGGATTTGACGGTACCTCTCATCCTAGCTCACCATGGTACTATTCACATGCTGTGGAAACGCAAAGCGAGCGTGACGGTAGAAATATCGAAGCGGGAGTCCCTGACAGGATTTTCGCTCGGGTGTATAATAACGGTCCCCAGAATGCCCATAATGTGAGAGTAAGCTTTGGCTTCTACCCATGGACCGCGGGTATCCCTAAATTCTACGACATCGGGTCCGTGGTGACTGACATCGAAAGGTTTAGGGATAAAAACGTCTCTATTGACTGGACACCACCTACACTGCCTGCCGGAGAAGCTCACGGCTGTATCCTCGTGACCATAAACTATGGTTTGGATTCTGACTTCTCCAACGGATCTAATTTCGCCCAGAAAAACATCCGGGTGCTACCAGCTTCTTCACCCGCGGTATTCGCTTTCCGAGTGGAAAATCCACTGCCGACTAAGGCGAGGATTGAACTCAAAGTTAGGACGGAACACAAGGAGTGGACCATAAAGCTGAGCGAAACCAGCTTCACTATGGAGCCCTATGAGTGTGCTCGAACCGTCCAGGCGACGGTGGAGCCTTCTGCCCGCGTGAAACCAGGAACAGAAGCCCTCTTCTTTGTGACCGCTTATGCTACGGCTATGGGTCAGGAAAAAGGCTTAGAAATCGGAGGGGTGGCTCTAAAGGCGTATTTTAAGGAAGAGAAACCAACAAAGCTCGATATTTACTTCGCGGACGCAAGAGAATCTCCTGGCTCGGTCTACCACTACAATACCACTACTGAAATAGAAGAAACAGTGTACACAAGACCTTCTCGAAGACTTTATAGCTTCTCTTTCCATCCAGTAATCCCACAAAAGCTCTACTTTGTCAACGCCAACGAGAATAAAATATACCGAACTCATCAGCTCCCATCAGGTTGGACACCTGAAGAGGTTATTTACACCCACACCACCTACGTAAGAGACATAGCATTTGCTTTCGGCAAAGATGGTGAATTACGCTTTTATTTCAGCGAAGCAACTGGTGCTGGCGGAAATGGTAAAATATACAAAATTGAAGACGGCAAAGCATCACTTTATTATGAGGTGAAACTCGCAGATGTCGGCGGATTTTGGGCTGGTGACTTTGCTTTTGATGACAAGGGCAATCTTTATCTGAGTTCCGGGAATCGGGTGCCAGCGAGCATATACAAAGTGGAAGGCGGAAGAGTGAAAGAGATATTCAAAGACGTAAAAGAGTGTATAAGTGGACTTGTTTATGCAGATGGTGCTTTGTATTACGCTAATTGGGGAACAAAAATATACCGGCTGGACCTTAGCACTAAGGAACGCACCGCTGTTTATTCGAATACAAAACGCATATGGCTTTCAGATGTTGACTTTAGACCGGAACTCATTGGCTGAGTCGGATGAGACGAACGAAGCGAACAACTGCAAGAGGTACGATAGGATAGGAACATATAAAAGTTGAGCCGCGTAATGCGGCTTTTTATTTTTGTTTTTCCGTAAAATCTCCAAAGCTAAAGGCGGAAGCCGTACCTGCCGTCACGCTCAAAAGAAACACCAACACAAGCCCAAATGCAACCAATTTCACGCTTTTACCTTCCATTTTTATCCCCTTCTAAAGTGTAATCCTCCTATTATTTATACTTATCTACCCATCTCAGCGGCTTATCTATGACACAATATGCAGAAGTCCTGATTTACTCTTCTTAATTTCTTCGAGCTCCTTTCTTAATTTGAATACTCTGCAACTGCTGCAACCTTATTTAGTCCATACTCCCACTTCTGTACCCTTCAAGATCAAGCGTGACGTAATTGAAGCCAAACGTTTTCAGTTTGCCGCAAATATCCTCAATCTTTTCTGTATCGAAAAAAGCCTCAATCTCTTCTTTCCCAACCTCTATCCTCGCTATTCCTTCATGGTGCAACCTAACCCTGACTTGCCTGAAGCCCATATCCAGTAAGAAGTTCTCAGCTTTTTCTATCATCTCGTGTTTTTCCCTCGTTATCCGCTCTCCGTATGCTATCCTTGTAGCTAAACAAGGATTCGGGGGCTTATCCCAAAAGGGCAATCTTATCTCCTTCGCCATTTGCCTTACCTCGGTTTTTGTTATGCAGGCGTTGGCGAAGGAACAGGCATACTCCACCAGACATGCCCATGACAGTGCCCCACAGGCTGTTCCCATGATTTATAAACTACTTCTTGTGGCGGTAATTTAATGATAATGCTTGTTGGAGCGCCACCAACTTCTCCATCCCATGAAAGTCCTCCTTTGGATTTGTGGAAATCGTCAATCACGCTAAAAGGGTCTTGGGAGATGGATTTAAATTCTGTGCAGGAAATGCCCACACCGTTAGCAGGGTAGCGGCAGGTCTTGCTTTCGCAGACCATAAGGTGATAAATCACAGATTTTGCAAGCGCTTGCGATACAGGTGTAAAAGAATACAACGATGCAATTAAAGGATATTACTATATGTTAGACTTGGAGCAACTGTGGCAAGAAGGTGTGACACCGTCGTGGTAGATACTTGGTGAAGAATACGCAGGATTTGCTATGGCGAGAGCATGAAAAAGCCCACTGCATCTGTTAAACTTTATATACCCCTAGTACATACATATTTTATCTGGTGCTTGAGAAAGGGTGTAAAATAACATGAGAAATAATTTAATCTTCGTTAAGTTAGGAGGTTCTCTTATTACCGAAAAAAATACCCCCTATACAATTAACTATAATGCAATGAAGCGAATAGTGAAAGAAATAAAAGAGGTAATTGATACAAAACAAGATTTGAACTTATTAATCGGACATGGCGGTGGTTCTTTTCCGCATCCAATTGCCAAATCCTTTAGAACCATAGAAGGCTTCATACATGGTAACAGCGTAAGAGGTTTTGCATTGTGTCAAAATGCAGCATCAACTTTGAATAGGATTATGGTAGATTTGTTGGTAGAGTATGGGATTAACGCGGTATCTATACAAACTTCGGCATGTTGCATAGCGGAGAATGGAGAAATCTCCGATTTTTTTTCCGAGCCAGTAAGGACTTCTATAAATAATGGAATAATCCCCGTAGTTTTTGGTGACTGCATATTCGACACTGTAAAAGGCTGCACCGTAGTATCAACGGAACAAATTTTCACACGCCTGAGCAAAGATATACCACCCTCAAGGGTTCTAATTTTTGAACTGGTTGGTGGGGTTTACACCGCGGACCCTCAAAGAGATAAGGGAGCAAAACTAATCCCTGAAATTACAGCAGAGAATTTTAACACGGTTGAATCTTATTTGGGCGAGTCATATTCAGTTGATGTTACTGGAGGAATGCTAAAAAAGGTTCGGGAACTGCTTAAAATTGCGAAGTGCGGTATTGAATGTGAGATTTTGAGTGGAGAACCGGGGAATATAAAAAAAGCATTGATGGGCGAAAGAGGGTTGGGAACAATTATAAAGCCGTATTTGAATAGGTTTGAGGTTTGAGGTGTTTGGCTTACGGGATACTCACACTTTATCGCGGCTGAACAAATACTAATTTTTATTACCTGCTCTACCTATAATTAGGTGGGGATTAGCGGAGGTACATCCTAAAGTTGAATAGAGGGGGAATAACAAGGATGGGAGATACATCGAGAAGGAAGATAGAGCAACTTCGGATTTGCGCAGAGAAAGAAGTAGAAGTGGGTGCGAATTGCTTTGCTGACGTTATGCTTGTTCACGTTGCGTTACCGGAGATAGATAAAGAAGAGATAGAATTAAAGACGGAGTTTTTAGGGTTTTCACTTAACTATCCTATAATGATTGCTTCGATGACCGGAGGACATCCAGAGACAAGGAGAATAAATGAAGTGCTTGCAGAAGCTGCCAAAACGCTTGGTGTGGGTATGGGTGTGGGTTCGCAGCGAGCAGCGTTGGAAGGCGAGGAGCAAGAGGACTCTTTTCGGGTGGTTCGAGACATCGCACCCAATTCGTTCATCTATGCGAATATTGGCGCTCCACAGTTGAAGGAATATGGAATAGAAGGAGTTGAGCGAGTTGTAGAGATGATAGATGCGGATGCAGTGGCTATACACCTGAACTTTTTACAGGAAGCTATTCAACCCGAAGGGAACGTAGATGCGAGAGGCTGCCTGGCTTCGATAAAAGAGATGTGTGAGGCGATAAAGAAGCCGGTGATTGTAAAGGAAACAGGTGCAGGGATTAGTTACGAGGTTGCGAAGAAGTTACATGAGGTAGGAGTGTCTGCAATAGATGTAGGCGGTTTAGGAGGCACGAGTTTAGCTGCTGCGGAGGTATATCGAGCAAAAGCAGAAGGAGACGAATTGGGGGTGCATTTGGGACACCTTTTCGGTTGGGACTGGGGCATTCCAACCGTGGAAAGCATAGTGGAGTGCAGCGCGCTTCCTTTTTCCATGCCGATAATTGCCACGGGTGGAATAAGAAATGGTCTCGATATTGCAAAAAGCATAGCTCTGGGTGCAGACCTGTGCAGTGCGGCTTTGCCTTTCCTGAAACCCGCGCTGGAAAATGGAAGTGCAGATAAAGTGATAGATAAAATAGAGGAAATGGGAGAGGAATTGAGGGTTGCAATGTTTTTAACAGGCTGTAAGACGGTAGAGGAATTAAAAGATACAGAAGTAATCATTACCGGTAAGACAAAGGAGATAGCAGAGCAAAGAGGTTTTCTCGAGCGAATAAGAAGGAAAAGGAAGCTACGATAATACTATCGTTTTATATGCTATGGTAGATTAGGATATAGCGATGACAACATACATTATCGTCATGGATTGCGCAGACGATACAGAGGATGTGCTTTTTTAGACCACCTCCACCCCCACCACTCTCTCTCCATCCTCCACGTTCATCAACCTCACACCATGCGTATTTCTACCCTGTGTGGGAATGCTCCGTGCAGATATTTTCGTCACCATACCATCAGAAGTGGAAATCATCAATTCGTCATCGTTCTTCACTTGCTTTATGCACACTACTTTACCGTTCCTTTCACTGACTCTAATGCTAATTACACCTTTACCACCCCGGTGCGTTTCTCGATAAGCATCCAACCTCGTTCTTTTTCCATACCCTTTCTCTGTAATCGTAACGACTTTTTTTATCTCTTTTGATGTCCCCGAATTCAAATCAACAGCATTAATACTTGCTATCTCATCGCCCTTTTCCAATCTCATTCCCCTTACGCCTGCAGCATATCTGCCCATTTCACGCAATTCCTCTTCATCGAACAATATCGCCTTTCCATTCTTCGAACTTATAATTATACCCGCTCGCTCCGCACCCTGTAAGGGCTTAATTAGAGCCACATCTGCTAATGCATCCCCCTTCTGCCTATCAACCTTAACGGCAACGATTCCCGTAACGCGTATAGACTTCAAATTAGCTAATGTGCTCCTTTTTACAATCCCCCGTTTAGTAGCAAAAACGACAAATGAGTCTGTTTTTCTTCCCGCAGCTATCTCCCTATCCATATCCTCAGGTATAGGAATTAAAGCAGCTATTTTTTCTCTCTCCTCTCCTTCCCTCAGCAGGTTTAAGCTCAGCCCCGGGATATTCACCAGAGGTCTGCCTTTTGCATGGCGACTGCTTGGAGGAATTACATATGTATTTGCCTGGTATGCTCTGCCAGATTCTGTAAATAGGATGATGCGTTCCCTCGTGGAAGCACGTATGAAATTGACGATAGCATCATCTTCCTTCTTTTCTATCACTGCTATCCCCTTTCCACCTCTCCTCTGCCGCTTAAAAATGCTCGCAGATAGACGCTTCACGTAATCACGCTTTGTAAAAAATAAGATTACCTCTTCCTCCTCTATCAAATCACGCTCACGTAACTCCACCATTTCCTCTATTTCTGTTCTTCTCGCATCGCCATACTTCTCCTTTAGTTCTATCAGCTCTTCTTTTATAACGTCAAATATTCGTGCTTCTGATGCCAATACTTCCTTCAGCCAGCTTATTTTGGTATCTAAGTCTGCTCGCTCTTGCTCTATTTTGTCACGCTCCAGAGCACTCAATCGAGATAGTTTCATCTCCAGTATCTCTTTCGCTTGCTCCTCGCTCAGTTCAAATCTGTCAATCAGAGCGGATTTAGCGGTTTTGCTATCGCTTGATGCTTTTATTAGCTTTATCACCTCGTCTATATGCGATATTGCGATGATTAAACCCTCCAATATGTGCTTTCGGTGCTCGGCACGCTCTAATTCATATTGCAGCCGCCTGATCGTTACTTCTTTCCTGTGCTTTATGTAGCACTCGATGAGTTCCTTTAGCGTTAATACGCGTGGCTCGCCATCCACCAGAGCGAGATTAATTACACCAAAGGTGGTCTCCAATTGTGTGTGTTTGTACAGTCTGTTTAAAACGATAGAGGCATTAGCGCCGGGTTTCAATTCTATTACTACTCTCATTCCTTTGCGGTCGGATTCATCTCTTAACCCACTAATGCTCTCTACCCGGTACTTCTTTGCAAATTCCGCTATCTCTTCTACCAGTTTGCTTTTGTTTACCTGGTACGGGATCTCGTGTATGACTATTCGCTCCTTTTTAGCCTTCTTTTCTATCTCTACCTTTGCTCTTATCTTTATACTGCCTCTACCAGTTTCATACGCGTTTTTTATGCCCTCATAGCCAAAAATGATACCGGCAGTGGGGAAATCAGGTGCTTTTATTATTTGCATCAGCTCCCTTATACTCACTTCTGGCTCGTCTATTACTTTTATTATGCCATCTACAACCTCAGCTAAATTATGCGGCGGGATGTTAGTAGCCATACCAACAGCGATACCAGAAGAGCCGTTTATCAACAGGTTAGGGAGTTTTGCAGGCAAAATCTGCGGCTCCTTCAACGTGTTATCAAAATTAGGGTTCCAATCGACCGTGTCTTTTTCAAGGTCAACCAACATCTCCTCTGCTATTTTTGATAGCCTCGCTTCTGTATATCGCATTGCTGCAGCAGCATCGCCATCAATGCTGCCGAAATTACCTTGACCATCTATCAAGGGGTATCGGTAAGAGAAATCCTGCGCCATTCGCACCATTGTGTCATAGACGGCAACGTCACCATGAGGATGATATTTTCCCAGGACGTCACCCACAATCCGCGCTGATTTCTTATGTGGTCTATCGTGTCTGACGCCCAGCTCGTGCATCCCGAATAAGATACGGCGATGCACCGGTTTTAGCCCATCGCGTGCATCAGGAAGAGCTCTGCCTACAATCACGCTCATAGCATAGTCTATATACGAGCTCTTCATCTCGTCTTCTACACTGACTTCTATTACACGCTCACGTTCATGTTCTTCTTCTCCTTCTTGCTCCGCCTCATGCTCGCTTTCGTTCATTACGGTGTATGTTAGAATTATTGGTGTATAAGTAATAAAAAGTTAATAAAATCAGGAAGAGTACTTTAAAATAGGGCAGATGATGAAAAGAGTAATGACCATTGGAGGGTCGGATTGCAGTGGTGGCGCAGGAATACAGGCAGATATAAAAACCTTTTCTGCCCTCGGTGTTTATGGCACATCGGTAATCACCGCTATTACAGCCCAAAACTCGTTTGGCGTGCAAGCAAAACAAGAAGTGCCTGTTAAACTCGTGGAGGCACAGATAGAATCCATTATGTCCGACAAGGGCATTGCCGTGGAATATGCGAAAACAGGCATGCTGTATTCCTCAGCAATGATAGAAGTGGTAGCGAAGCACCTTAAGAAACATAAAATCCCTTTTGTGCTGGACCCTGTGCTGAAAGCAGGTTCAGGTGGAATTTTATTAGAAGAGAATGCCTTAAACACACTTATCGAGCTTCTTATACCTATTTGCGAGGTTGTAACGCCAAATGTTCCCGAAGCATGCTTTATTTCTGGTTTAGAGATACGGGATAAAGAGGATGCAAAGGAATCAGCACAAAAGATACACAAAATGGGCGCTTCGGCGGTAATCATAAAGGGAGGACATTTAGAGCGTGAAATAGCAGCCGGTAAAGCAACGGATTTGATATACGATGGTGCATTCGAGGAAATAAGTAGTGCGTACATAAAAAGAGAAGAAGAAAAAATAGTTCACGGGGCAGGATGTTCGTTCTCCGCTGCTCTAACTGCTGAACTCGCAAAGGGGAAAAAATTGCGAGACGCTGCTCTATCGGCAAAAAAGTTTGTACATGATGCTATTTCAGGCGGTGAGGAATTGTCTAATCTGGTAGTGGTAAACCAGGTGTATAGATTGCGGAAAGACGCTGATAGGTATCGAGTGCTGGAAAACGTCAAGGAAGCAGTCAGGATGCTGAAAAGCACAGCAGATTTTGGAAAGCTCATACCTGAGGTTGGGACAAACATAGGTATGGCAGTAGAAGATGCAGAAAGCGAGTACGATGTTGCCGCAGTGGACGGTAGGATAGTCCCTACGAAAGAGGGGATACATGCGGGAAGCGTGGAGTTCGGCGTGAGTGACCATGTTGCAAGGATGATATTAGCAATGATGAAGCACGACAAAGCGAAAAGAAGCGCTACTAACGTAAAATATTCAGCGGAAATCATAGAAGCGTGTAAAGAAGCAGGGTTACTAATTTCA
>JAODGF010000045.1 GCA_025464645.1 Methanosarcinales archaeon | reverse complement strand
CTTTGATTTTATTTTTGTACTTTTTTGCTTATCAAATCATCCACCAGCGTAATACCCGCTTCCATTGCCTCTTTCACCTTTTCTATCTTCGTTCCGCCACCCTGTGCGATTTCTGCTTTACCTCCGCCACTGCCTCCAAGCACTTCACAAACACGTTTTACTAACGCCGATGCATTTACCTCATTCCGCAGGTAAACAGGGACAGAGGAAACGACAGATGCATGTTTTTCTCTTTTGCCTATTAATATCGTTAAAAAGTCATCCTTTGAGAGCTGTGATGCTATTTTCATCATCTCTTTCGTGTCTGCACCCGGCAAGACCTCGGCAATTACGCTTACACCACGTATATCTCTTGCATGTTCCTTCCATAACCCTATCCGCTGCTCCGCAATCTCAGCTCTCAATCTCTCGTTCTCCTTCCTTAACTGTTTCCACTCCTCAAAGAACCTTTCAACCGCTGAGGGCAATTTGTGCACGGGCACCCTTAGCACAGAGGCTGATTTCCTTATCAGCTCTTCCAGCAATTGTATCTCTTTGACAGCAGCTTCTCCTGCGGAATACTCTATCCTCTCGATACCATCCTGTATTCGCTCAGTACGCAATATCTTTATAGGACCTATCTCACCCGTCTTCGAGCAGTGCGTTCCTGCACAAGCCTGCACATCTTCATCCTCGCCTATCCGCACTATTCGTATCCTCTTACCTGGAGGAACGCCACCCTGATATATACGGAACCCGTATTTCTGCTCCGCTTCGTTTCTGTCCTCAAAACTCGCTTTTATTTCCTTGTCTTCCATAACTATCCTGTTTGCAAGCATCTCTATTTCTCTCCGCTCAGCATCAGAAATCCTTTTGAAGTGCGTGATGTCAATTCTGGCGCGCTTTTCTCCTTTCTGCGCTCCTGCCTGCCATATATGACCACCCAGCACTTCCCTCGCTGCGCATACTACGACATGAGTTGCCGAATGATGCTTTGTATGCGCGATTCGCCTTGCTGCATCTATGTGACCCGATACCACTGCGCCTTTGCTTACCCCGCCATTCTCTATTTTATGAAGAATAACGCCTTCAACTTCCTGCACATCTATTACTTTCAGTGTTCTGTTGTTCTCTTCTTTCAGCGTTAAGCTACCAGTATCAGCAGGTTGACCACCACCTTCGGGGAAGAAGAGCGTCTTGTCTAATATAACAGAACCATCCACGAAATCCAAAACAGTAGCTTCGAAATCCACCGCTGAGGGCTTCTCGTAATACAATTTTTGGGTCGCGGGAATTGACTTCGTTTTTTCTTCTATTTTTTCTACAATGGGTTGTTCCATCTCCCCTTTCCTCTCCTCGCTGTGCATACTCGCAACAAGCGAATAAAAGTTTTCTGGAATATCTACTTCCACATCCACGCCTGCTTCCTGGTTAGATACAACCTCTTTCACAAATTCGGGCGGTAGTCCATGTGTATCGTATAAATTAATTAGCATATCGAGGGGTATCTTTTGCTCTTCCTTTCTTTTATATCCCCTTGCCATCTGCCTTATGATTCTTTCACCTTTTAAAAGTGTTTCGTCATATCTCCTGTGCTCCAGGGATACCAGTTCAACAATTCTATCTACTGATTTTTCCAGTTCTGGAAAAGATTTTCTGAGCGTTTCTATTTGCATGAGCACTATATCCTCCAACGGTATTCCTATTCCCATGGATTTTAACATCCTGAAAACTCTCCTCAAGACCAATCTTGCTAAATAGCCCTCTTTCGCATTGGATGGTACCACGCCATCGGCAAGCATGAAAGCCAGGCATTTTGTATGGTCTGCAATTGCATATATTGTTTCTATCGGCTCTAAGATATTTTTAAGATTTTTAAGCGAAATACCCAGCTTATTCGCTATTTCTTCCCTTTTCATAGCTCCCGACAACCTTGCATTCTGTATAATGATCGCAGGATGCGTCTCTAACGGATGCTCAAACCCCGATGCATTTACCAATTCCTTTATTACATCGGGAAACATCGCATCATAGACCGTGGGAGTGCCTTTAGAAGCCCATACAAATCGCTCCAGCCCGTAGCCAGTATCCACGATATAAGTGTCCATTTTCGTATAGCGCTGTCCATTTATGCTTATTTCACCTTGAGGAGAAAGTTCGAGGTCCATGAAAACGAGAGTCGCAAGTTCTAACCCGTTTGTGATGACC
Source organism: Methanosarcinales archaeon (assembly GCA_025464645.1). GTDB lineage: Archaea > Halobacteriota > Syntropharchaeia > Alkanophagales > Methanospirareceae > QMVO01. Next base: position 1,868 of record JAODGF010000045.1, on the reverse strand, counting down.
TCAAGGCAAGGTCCTGCATTTCCTCCTCCCACCCACGGCGCTTCCTTATACGTTACGCTGTCCATATCTACACCAAGGTGCCTCAGGAATCCATCGCAGTACTTCACGGTGTCATTCTTCCAGTATATCTCCTCTCCTCCTCTCTTATTGAATGCATGATGCCCCATCATCTCGAATGCGGTTAAGTGCCGCCCGGTTTTTCCTATTGATTCAAGGTCTTCAAGTCTTATGCAGGGCTGAGAAATGACAAGTGGATTTGCAGGCGGTGGTACTTTGCCAGAGGTTACAAAAGGCTGAAAATTTGCAATGGACGCGATGTTAAGGTAGATGTCATCTCGCCAGCGTGCAACCACTGGATACCTCTTCATTCTCGTGTGTTTATGCGGACAATGTTCAAAGAAAGACAGGAAGCTCTCTCTTATCTCGTCTGCGCTTCTCTCCTTGAAAATAGGGTTGCCTATAAACGAATAAAATTCACAAGGAGCATCGCCACATGTCTTCCTGTCGTGGTCTCGAGTCCAGAAGTGCGAGCCGCACCGCTCGCATTTCTTCCTCGTGAATCCATTCTCCTTGAGGTATTCTATGTTGTATTCCTCGCTGTCCATTTCTTTTTTCTTATTTATAATTTTTTATTAATCATTAAAACTATATTCGTCAATCACATAATAAAAGAAAAACCTGAGCTAATCGTTATCGTGCATACGCAAAAAATAGGGATTTTATTGATTGGGATTGGAAATACAAAGAAGATTATTATTGAGCATAAATACCGGGATAGTGGGGATTCCTGTTGTTATCTGAGGTGTTATAAAAAGCGATGCAAGGAGAACTTTCAGGTGAAAGGGTCATAGTAGCGGGTTCCGAAGCAGATATCCTTGGGAAAGGGTACGGAAGGAAAAAAGGCAGGTTAGAGCTATCGCTGGAGGAAGCATGTTTTTTGCTTGAAAACGAGAAGATGGAGATAAAAGAGAAGGAAGAAAAAAAGTTAAATCTCAAAGATTTCTTAAAGCACGCGTTGGACATCTCACCGAAGTTCGGAGTGCGGTATCTCGTTTACAGAGATTTGAAGGAGCGAGGCTATGCGGTGCAGCCAGGTGGGGTTGATTTTTGGCTTTATCCTCGTGGAGCCAAGCCCGGGGAGAAGCCTGCGAGGTATTTTATCCGTATTTTATCTGAAATGGATTTTTTTCCGCTGAAGGATTTGGCTGCACTGCTTATTTCGGCTCGTAACATGAGAAAAGAGCCAGTTATTGCTGTTGTGGATGATGAAAGTGACATCACTTATTATGAGGTAAAAGAAACGAAATTTGAATTTGTTGAAATAAATAAAGAGAAGAAAGAGGAAAAAGCGAAAACGACCCTGCTGGGCGATAGAGTACTCCTGTGGGATACAAATTTAGCTGAGAATCTCCATAAGAACGATTTTTATGGTAAGTTAACAAAGGAAAAGAGGCTGCTTCTTTCGTTGGTTGAAGCAGCTTATTTGATGAAAAAAAACATGCTGGAGATAGAAGTTAGAGAACAGAGGTCAGAGAAGTTCATTGATTATGCAAACTCAATAGAAAGCGATTTTATGGATAAATACGCGGTTTACGAAGATTTAAGGGAAAAGGGACTGATTGTAAAAACAGGATTTAAGTTCGGCTCTCATTTCAGGGTGTACAAAGCACGACAACAGAAACATTCGTCGTATTTAATTCACGTACTTCCTGCGGAGCATGTGTTTTCAATGTCTGAATTATCAAGGGCGATAAGGCTGGCGCATGGCGTGAAGAAGAGGATGATATTTGCGTTTAGAGAAAAAGCGGGGGAAGAAAACATTATCAGATATGTAGATGTGGGACGGATGAAGCTGTGAAGCGAAAGTC
>JAODGF010000177.1 GCA_025464645.1 Methanosarcinales archaeon | reverse complement strand
TTCATTAAAACAGAAGACACCCTCGACAGTAAGATTTTTATCAGTAAAAATCACTTTTGCAGAATCATTATCTATTGGCACCCATTGTAAATTCCCTGAAGGTAATAGTGCGGTGGGAAACAAAGGGGCTTCACCCAACCATCTGAGAAGTTCACCCTGATCGGCTTCTTTTCCCTTAACATCAACAATTTTTATAAGGGATAATAATTTGACTTTAAGATTCCCCTTGCCGTCAATATAGACATCTTTTGCCGAAAATAACAGAACTTTACCTAACCAGACAAATCCTGGCTTTTGCGCTGTGAAATATTCTTCTCCTTTAATGGAAGCCCAATTATTACTTGCCCTAAATTCTCCACCATGCTGTAATCTGACATAACTCACATAAGGCTGATTTTCCTTTAGTGAATACTTGAAATACCTCTGAACTGGTATAGGGAGGTCTTTGATTTGCTTTGACGTGTAAACTTTGCCAGAGACATTTTCCGAAGCGGCAAAAAGTTTTTCGATGTCTTTATCTAATTCTGCTTTCATCATCCTATTACCTGTTATTAGAGTTGTGATTAAGACAAATGCGAGAACTCCTATGATTATACATATTTTCCCAAGCATCGTATTTAATGAATTGATATATCTTTAATATGTTTTCTCCTTTTTGGTCACTACAACGTCTCAGGTGTATGCGAAGGGGTTGCGAAGCGAAGCGTAGGGCAATTTGGGAGAGGGCGGTGCTCCGCCATTCTTACTTCTCTTGCAACCTTAATGTCACACTGGTTTTGGTATGAGTCAACTATTGCGGAAAAAATGAGTCTTTACATAATTTCCTTTGGGTCAGTGAATAATCTGCCCATAGTTTGTCATCCTTTTCATTGAAGCGTTTTTAAACTGTCACTGCCTTCTGTTAGTGGGATAACCCTTGTGACAGCACCTTCTCTGGTAAACATGGCTTTTCGGTTAAACCAGACAACCAGAGCAGCAGCAACCACGAACAAGTATATGTCATAAGGTTGTGCATCGGGCAGATTGGACTGTTGAGGAGAAAATGGAACAACGCGGGAAGCAGAATGCTACCGCGTGATGTGTTGAATAATGCGGTTACGATTACGCTTAACGCAATAGAGCCGAGCCAAACCGAAAGCAATAAGCAGAAATGGCACCAGAGAGATGAAAGGAATCTGATGTCTGTCAACACCTGATGAGCCTGTAACCATAATAAGTTCTCCTTTTGCTTATTGATCGCGTGCATCTTTGCTTCAAGAATCGGGCAAATTGCTTACAACCGAGCGTATCTGAAGTCCACCGAAGGTGGATTTGGGCGAAGTGCCGAAGGCACGGAGCCCAGATACGCTCTGTTAGGCGATGTGCAATATTTCATAGTATCTGTCTCTCCTTTAGATGCTGAGCTATCTTCTCTACAAACTTCTCTCCATTCTTAAGTATTTCTTCAGCTTCCATCCTGGATATCACGAATGTGTATTCATAATCTCCTATTTGTCTTTTCTCAAATGCCCTATTTAGTTCTCTGCCCATTTCTTTTTGGAAAAGGCCGGTTTTGATAAAATGCTCGCCGAAAGCAGAAATTACACCTTTATGAGATGAAAACGATAGGCTCTTTGTCAGCAGCATAGCTTGTGCAGCATAGAACATAGCGTAGTATGTCCTTGAAACCGAAGATTCATAATCCCCTTCTTGAAGGAGTATTCCGGCACTTTTGAGATACCTCTTCGCCCTTTCGATTAGGGAGTTTATTTCTTTCATGCCGGCACCCCTTCTCTTCGCACATTCATGAGCAACGGGCTGTTAATTGTGGAATAGTCTTCATCAGAGACGGGGTAAACCGATATCAACACCCCGTGTTTTAGATTTGTCTCTGTGATTATATCTATCATTCTGTCGATTTCTTTTCCGGGAATGACCTCTCCCTCAAGAATGATAAGCACATCTATGTCCGACTCTTCAGTAGCATCACCTCTTGCCCATGAGCCATAAAGGATAATACTCTTTAACCTTTTGCTATATAATTTTTCAATTTCATCTCTGAATTCCTTCAGTATCTCCCTTATTCTCATCTGCTCACCTCAATTTTAATTATCACATGACCAATATATTCTTTACGTTTGCATATCGCCTAACGTTCTGAGCGTATCTGAAGTTCCCCAAAGGGGAATTTTGGCGAAGGTGCGAAGCACCGTAGCCAGATACGCTCTGTTATATGAAGTGGCGGTCTTATTGAATCTATATACAACAGTATCCCTCTATTTTTGATAAGATATTTTGGTAGCAACTTAATTTTAGTAACTTTTCCTCATCCATTAAATTTAAGAGCAATTTAGGTTTGTTTGCTCCTGGCTCAATAGGAATATCACTAATGCTAACAAAGAATATAGGAAATATTTGATGCCATTCTGTGAGTAAATTAGACAAGCCAACCCTGTTTATTTTATCGGATGGCACGTGGTCCAAGATTATGTTTTCTATGATTTTGTCTTTCAGTTTTCTCTCATTTAATGGCACTGATTTGGTTGTGCCTATAAAAATGGCAAGAAAAAGATAGTGTTCATATGGATGTTCTCCGTATACACACATAATTTGACTTCCAGGGATAATCTCTCTAATTCTTTCTACCACTTTTACAATATCTATGAAGTAACCATCTGCATATTGAATTTTAACCGTTAATGCATTGCGAGTCTCGAATCGTAGGCGCTGTCCTGAATAGCCACAACTGCAGCTATGCTCCTTTTTAAGAGTAACGACATCTCCCACAGAGTACTTTATAAATGGGAACGCTTCTCTGCCTAGGCTAGTGTATAATAGTTCGCCCTTCCCCTCGTCACAAAGAGAGCCATTGTGGTCTATTATATGAAACAACCCTGGTTGAGTTACATGAACGTAGGCATCCTTAAAAGCATAAGGACATGAAGCACCGACAAATAGAGCCTCTGTAGATCCATAGAGGGGAATAAGATTTATGTTTCCAAGCCCAGTCTTCATTTTAACATGAAACCTCGTTTTCACTTCAGATGGCGATACAAGAGTGAAAATGTATTTCAAATTCACTTTTTCGAATATTTGTCTGTGAAAAGGTGAATCTATAAATTTAAATAAGGATGGTAGATTAATATATGTGAGTGTTTCATTTTTAGTAGCCACATGTTCAAGTGTATTTTTTTCGATATCTTCGGCTAAGTATGCCTTTCCTCCAGTTATTTCTGCTATACTGTTTAACCATAACGCTACTGTAGAATTCGGAGAATGTTCCCATCTTATTACGTTAATAGGACCTCCTTCATAACCCCACCAGCATAAACAATTCATGCAGGGCTTTTGGATAAACCTGTATACATCCGTCTGGCTAAATGGTACTTTTAACCGTTTTCCAGTACTTCCGGTGGTTGTCGCTACCTTAAGATTCTCATAGTTATGGATGCACCATAATTTTTCAATGCCACTTGTTTTTGCAAAAGATAAAATGTCATCTTTACGAAGGATTGGGAGGGAATCGTAATCTTTAAACCCACGAATGGTGTGGACATCAATATTGTGTTGGTTATAGAACCATCTATAAAATGGAGAATAGTTATATGCGTAAGATATGGTATCTTTCAGCATCTTATCATGGTCGATTCCCCGGCTAGGCATATTCTTACATTCAGCCCCCGTCATCCTCTTCAGCAAACCCGAACCCTGCCATTAAAAGAGCATAAAATAACTTCCTAAAAAGAAAGTCTCCAACTTGTTCAAGCGGACTCCCTTTTTGAGAAACATGTCTTTTCACTTTCCTCTCCTACACCTCCACTTTCAAACTTTTTTAAACCTCCAAGCCCAATTTCTCACGCACAATATAACATGACAAATTATCACCATAGAGATCACCTGCAAGATTATAGGCTATACAACGAGCCGAGTAGCAAGTCCATTTTCTTTCACATTGACCACAAATACCTGTGTAATCGGCTGGGGTTAAGTTCCTAAGCATCATCATCTTTGGATGGTTCCAAAGTTCTGCAACACTACTCTCTAAGATGTTGCCAATATACATCTCGGATTTATTCTTAAATTCCATACAGGGATATACATCACCGTTTGGTAAAATAGTAAATTCAGTTTTCCCGGCCGGGCAGGTGGAAGTTACTGGATGGAAGCCATCAAATAGATAACTTGAAGAGGCAATGAGTCCTGGACAGAAGCTTAGTAATAGATCCACATTGCATTCTTTTGCGACCTCTTGTATTTTGGACACAGAATTCTCCACCAATTTCTTCGGTGGGATGTGTTCAAGCATTTCTCTTCTATGTGCAGGCACATACCTTACAATTCTGAAATATTTAACAC
>JAODGF010000176.1 GCA_025464645.1 Methanosarcinales archaeon | reverse complement strand
ATGGTCTTTCCTTTCTCTGCTTCTACCTCTTTTCCATCAATCTCTAATTTCATCTTCTTATACTCCACTTTTCAAGCAAACTGTAATGTTTTTTGAATTATCCCTTCATCATCCTCCCTCCTTTCTTTTACTACATTACCACGATCATCAACTGCTATTGCACCTTTAACTATTAATTCGTTATTAGCACATCTTTCCTCATGTGCTGCTTTCCGAACAAAGATTTTTCTCCCTTTTCTAAGCCCATCAATTGCACCATTCCATGTGCCACCCTTGTTATCCGATTCAGCCACATAAATTTCTTCAGCCAGTCCATAAAGATAGACATTTCTCCCCATTGCAAGACCTACTGACCATCCTGCTTTTGGCGGGTAGGTGCTGGCAATAAGAACTCGACCTTCAATGATGTATTTATACAGCTTTTTGAATCCGCTTTTAAAGGTCATTATTCCCTGGGGCAGGACAACAATCCCCATTCCGTTATTTTCTATTGCTGTTTCCAGCGCAATCCTGTCCACTCCTCTGGCGTATCCACTTATGACAACCTTATTTTCGGATGCGCATTTTCTGGCTATGTGCCTGGCAAATTCAGCACCCTTTTCACTCACATTTCTCGAACCCACAATCGCCACTTTATCTTCAAAAAATAACTTTGTGTCCCCTTTAACGTATAGCAAAGGTGGAGAATATTTGGTTCCCAGGTTATTTCTCAATGTCATGGGATATTCCGGGGAATCAAAAGAGACTAACTCAACCCTCTCAGAAATAAGTTCTTCTGCTAAAAGCGAGTTATTTTGTAGCTCCTCTCGTGCTCGTAAGATGTCTTCAGATTCTTTTTTGGAAAGTGCGAAATCCTCTTTCAGCGTGGCTATATCGCAAGAAAAGAATTCTTCAAATGAAATGTTGTGGTTATAAGCAATATCTTCAAGGAGCTTATTTATTCTCTCTGTTTTCCAGTTGGGAAGATGCGCCAGGGTTATCCAGTAGGGGTAATCTATCATTTCCATACTATTATCTCTCCTGTTCTTTTATAATTTTTATAATCTCTTCACCATATTTTTTGATTGTCGTCTTGCCCAAGCCCTTTATGTCCAGAAGGTCTAAAAGAGAACTGGGTCGTGCTCGGGCAATGTTGTGCAGGGTTTTATCCGGGAAAATGTAATAGGGAGGCAAGCTACTTTCTTCCGCTTTTCTGAGACGCCATTCCCTTAAAGCCTGAAAAAGTTGGTCTTCGCTTACAGGGGGAGCGCTATATTCCGAGTTTTCTTGTGCTTCTTTTGTGTCTGCAATGTCTGTTTTAATTTCGGGTAAGTCTGGTTTATCGTCCTTCATATCACCACTAATTGTCTTTGCTATCACCAACGGCGCGATTTTATTCACGCCCAGCTTGCTCATTAATTTTCCTATCTCCCTGATTGTTGCTCTGCTATCACAAATGTCGTCAATCAACAGAATATTCTTGCCTTTAACCTCAGCAGGATTCTCGTAGTCAAAAGCACCTTTCACATTATCCCTTTTTAATACGTAATTCTGAAACACCTTCTGAGGCTCTGTACCTCGCAGTTTTATCAATCCGTGAGATATGGGTATCCCTAAATCGGCGGATACTTTTTTAGCAAAATTCTTGACCAAATCGCCAGATTCCGTTGGTGGGGCATAGATAATTAAGTCGAACTGTTCGTCTTTAAAGTAGCTGCGATAGGCTCTCAAAACACCTTGTAAAAGAAAATCCGGGAAGTCCCCTCCATTTTCATATTTGCAATGATGAATAGTAGAACCCACATTGGAAAAGCCATAATACGAGAATGCAACCCCATTGACCAATTTACTCCTTCGCTCTGAAATGGATTTTTCTTGTTGAGTCCTGGAAACCAATTCAATCTCGGGGAAATAATTGTTCTTAAAGTCATCTACTTTTTGTTGCTCGTCAGCATTGATCTCATAAGTCCATTTTTTACCCCTGCAATTGTCGCATTTATCGCATACTCCCTCGTTTTTGTCTTCTAAATACTCACAGAGGTAAAACATCCTGCACCTGTCGGTTTCAGCATATTCTATGATTTTATCAAGTTCTCCTAACTTGAACTCTCTGAACTCTTCAAAAGCCGTAGTGTTAAGAGGAGGAGCATTGGATTGATATTGATATTTTTTGGAACGACCTCCTGTGACCTCTTTTACTATATCTTGCTCAATTAAATCCTTTATTATCACCTCTATTTTTGTTCGATTAAGATTTGTTTTTCTCATCAAATCCCATGTGCCCATAGCTTTCTTTTTTAATTTTAACCTGTTAACAACTCTATGATAGTGTTGAATGGGCGGGCGACTATTTTCAATAAAATGTTCAGGCAGTTCTCTGTCTTCTGGATTGTATAGAAGGATAATTAGAGCTTTCTTACCATCTCTACCCGCTCGTCCAATCTCTTGATAATAGTGGATTGGAGATGCGGGAATCTGCGTATGAATAATAAATCTAATATCTGGTTTATCAATGCCCATACCAAGGGCATTTGTAGCAACGACACACTTCCAGCGGTTATTAAGCAAACCCTCTTCTATTTCTCTCCTCCTTTCCGCATCGAATCCTGCATTGTAATTCACAACGTCAGTGCCCTGACGGTTTAAGAAACTTGAATACACTTCTGTATTAACCCTTGTGCCTGTGTAAATAATACCCGTGCCTTTCATAGCCGGTAAATACCGAGCTAAAAAGGCTAACTTGTCGTCTTCCGAAGAAACTCTTACTACGTTTAACACAAGATTTTCCCGCATCAAATTACCTCGAATATACTTCACATTACTGCCCATTTGTTGAATAATATCCTGAGCTACTTTTTCAGTGGCTGTTGCCGTGGTGGCTAAAACAGGAAGTTCTTGTGGCAATGATTCTACCAGATTGATGATTCTCCTGAACGCAGGGCGAAAGTCATGCCCCCAAACGGAAATACAATGTGCTTCGTCTATGACAACCATTGAAAGTTTCATTTCTCTTACGGCTTCCAACCATTCCGGGTTTTCCTGTCTTTCGGGGGCGATATATAAAATCTTCTCTCTGTTTTGTCTTGCTTGTTCAAGAATTGTACGGTTCTCTTCATTTGTTTGCTCGCTATTAACACACTCGGCAGAGATTCCTAAAGACTTTAGCTGCTGAATTTGGTCACGCATTAAGGCAATAAGAGGTGAAAATACTACTGTTATCCCCTCGAATAAAATTGCGGGAAATTGATAACAAAGCGATTTTCCAAAACCAGTTCGGTGTATTAGTAAAATTCTTTGCCCTTCGAGTAAACTCTCAATTGTTTCCCATTGTTCATCGTAAAAATGGTTTAATTTGAAGCATGTCTGTAATAAACCCTCTGCTTGGGTTCGTGTTAGAATCGCTGTATTTTTCATTTCCAATATTAGTGTGAGTTGATAATAATATTGTTTATTTATTACTTTTTATTACTTCCCCCTTCTCCTTTCTATTACTCTCTCCGCTTCAGGCACCGGGGGCGGAACAGGGATACCCGATAATTTCTTCACTGCTCCGACTTTAGGTGGACAAACATCATAGCAAATCCCACACTTCACGCATTTCGATTGGTCAATCACGTGTATTACTCTCTTATCGCCCTCTATTGCACCCTCTGGGCAACTCTTCAGACACTTCAAACAAGCTATGCACTTCGCTGGGTCTATGTAATACGAAATCAAGTCCTTACAAACCAGTGCCGGGCATCTTTTCTCCTTTATATGCGCTTCATATTCATCTCTAAAATACCGGATGGTGCT
>JAODGF010000006.1 GCA_025464645.1 Methanosarcinales archaeon | reverse complement strand
AAATCATGCCTGATAACGACATCGGGTATCCTGAAGATAAAATAAAAAATTGGGCTAAAGTGCTTGTGATTAATGATGGTCGTCCAGCCACGCAATCTGATTTTAATGATTCTGTTGTTAGAAAGGCATTGGAGTTATATCTGATTAAATTATTTAAAGCCAATAAATACGCAGTAGTAGCTCAGGGAGAGCCTCAAAAGCTTAATGCCATCCAAAAATTTTTAGTTAACTCATTGAAAGATGAGCTAAATTTCTTCTTACTTAAAAAGAACGTTATCATCAAGGTTCTCGAGGAGAGAGGTCAAGAGGAAATCTTTGGGGATGAACTGAAAAAGATACTTGAGGAAAGTGGTAGAAAAATTGAAGAATGGGGACGATATGAAGCAATTATTGATGGTAAAAAAGTTTTTATCCGCCCGGGTAGTAAGAAACCAAAGGGCTGGCAAATTACTTTTAGAGGTCGTAAACCCGGAAGCTTCATTGATTCCTTACAAAAAGGGGATGGCTATCTGCTGGTATCCCGGAATGGTGTATTGCTAATACCACTTACTGAAGTTCAGAAAGTGATTTTAGATAAAACTGCCTATGAGCAGGATACAATAGATATCTGGATGGTCTTTACGGAAGAGAAGGCAACTTTGAGCTACAAGAAAAATACCATTGATGTAACAAATTTCAGGTTGATCGATTAAAAAAGAGAAAGATATTATGATGGACTGGCGTGCTATACATTTATGCCTGTATCCCTTTCTATCCGCGGCATCGAAATATGTAGAAGAGACAGGGATTACGCTGGATAATTTAATTCGCTCTGGTGCTTTTAGATATGCAAGATTGAGAGGTAAAGATAGAATAATAGAAGCGATAAGAGACGGAAAGGTACGGAAACAAGTTATAATCAGCAGTGCTCAGGCGGAGACGGAATTATTATCTTATCCATTTGCACGTATCCTCGTGTCTTGCATTGGAGATGAGCGTCTTGTCCGTAGATATGCACTATCAGAAGCAAAAGCGGCATACGAAAAACTATTGGAGGATTCCAGCACAGGTTCCAGCTCCGACACCGATATTATGTACGAAATGAGCGAAGAGTTTGGCATACGAGTGGATTTCTTACCCGGTGAGCGAGAGCAAGTTCAGGTGCCTTTCGTTGATTATCTACGATTCACTGCTAATCTGCGAGATAAGAGATGGAAACTGGTGAACCGCGGGTTGGAGAAGGGAATGGTAAAACTCAGAAAGAGTGAGTTTATACGCATCATCCAGGAAGCGATATATGAAAGGATAAAGAAAGACCTGCCATTGAATGTCCCCGCAGATATATGCAAGGTGTTAAATGGATATACAGGGGATATAAAAAAGGAGCTGGAGGAAATGCGGAAGAAGTTCGGTGACGCTGGTTTTGACTTTGAGTCAGGCTCTGGCTTCCTCGTGAAAGACCCAAGCTGTTTTCCTCCCTGTATATCTTACATTCTGAGCAACTTAAAGGAAGGTGTAAACGTTCCACACAGTGCAAGATTTGCGGTTACTGCTTTCTTGTTGAACGCAGGTTTAACAGAAGACGAAATAATAGAAATATACAAGAATTCGCCGGATTTTGACGCGGAACGAACGAGATATCAGGTGGAGCATATTGCAGGAGATAAGGGAGGTGTACGTTATACTGCCCCGTCCTGCGCGACAATGCGCACTTACGGAAACTGTGTTGGGAATGACGAACTGTGTGAGCGAGTTTCTCATCCTCTAAGCTACTACAAACTGAAGCTGAAGCGAAAAAAAGAACAGCAGGATAAATCAAATTGAGCTGTTTTTATTCGTATTTGGATGGACATTTAACCAGTAGTTGCGTTGCATTCATGTGATATGGCGAAGTTAGCTTGCCTATGGCAACTATTTTTTGCCCCTCCTTTAAGCCTTGCGGTTGAATTCCAGAATATGTCACTGTGATTGTAGCTTTGCCGTCAGTGAGGTCGAGGAGTAGGGAACCGTCTTCTCTCAGATTAACGGTGGCAACAGTGTCTAAAATCTGAACTTCTTTGCCAATATATTTGTCATTCCCTGCGACCTGTGAGACCGTTAGATACGGGTTGATATAAGATGTAAAGGCATCGTATGCGAAAAAGGCGCTTAGAGCGACCAAAACGAAAACAATAATGTGAACCGCTTTAATTTTCATCTCCCCTTTTTACCTCCTTCCAAAACCGCTATCCTCTCTCTAAGCACCGACAACCGCCTGTTAAGCCATATAAAGAGCACTAAAAGAGCCGTCCAATAAATGACCGCAACTGCGAATATCCCATAGATGTCCATCTCTTTTTAATCACCTCCTCCTTTTTCGTATGCTATTCTATCTACACGGTCTTCTAAAGACCAGACTGTGAATGCAGTTATCAAGAGATAAACGAAAAAGAGTAAAGCTGCTATAAGGTTCAGCGACAACGTCTGCTTTACCGGCAAAGACATAGACACTTCTGATGCTATCGGATGGAGTGAACTCCACAGGGATACCGAAAGAAAAGTCAGAGGTATGGTGGAAAAAGCCAGGATATTGTACACCGCACCTACCAGGGCTCGCTTCTCGACACCCCCAATTGAAAGTTTTAGAGAGAGATAGCCCATGTATGCCACACAGAGTATAAGCATAGTTGCTTGCTTTGGGTCCCAGCTCCAGTACATACCTGTCGTCTCATACCAGGTTGCATGTGCCCAGATAGCACCCGACACCAGAGCTACTGCGCCATAAACCAATCCCAAAATCGCAGATACTTCCGCAACACGGTCGTATTCCCTCTTCCTCTTCCACAGGTACATTACACTTGCAGCGAGCGAGACGAAAAAGGCGAGAAAACAAATCAGGGCGGCGGGTACATGTGTATATGAGAAGTAAAGGTCTTCCCTTACAGGTTGTACGGCAACGTAAGCCATATAAGAAGCCACTACGCTCACTGCTGCGGCAACACAAAGAAGAATATCGCGTTTCATTTGTTTATCTCCTCCCCTTTGCATTTATTTTCTATTTTGTCTTTTCTCTTTCTCATACTTTTGCCTCCACCATTCGATGGGCAGCAAGCATACTTTCCAAAGAGAAACTCAAATCCTTCAGTTCCACAACCTTTGATGCGTCCAGTATCTCTATCTCAAGCACGCTGCCATCCTCTGCGTAATGGGCAATCAATCCTTCTGCGATATCTACTGAATCAACGAGTTTTCCCTCCCTCAACTTTACCAATAGAACGTCTGCATCAGGCGAATATTTTATCTGCATACATGCCACCTCCTTTATAGTATCGCTCGGCACTACCACGATGTCCAATAACAACCTCTTCGGGATATATCAATGCACTAATTACTCTTTCCATATCCAACCCCCACCTTTCGCTCCTATCTATTGCGTGCCAGGTTATCATTATCTCAATATCCCCTTTATTAATTCTTAGCTGGTATTTCTTCCCCCTTTCCGTTTCATTAATCCTTATTATGTTAATCATTACATAAAAATGAATATACACTAAAGCTTATATACAAGAACAAATGTCTAACGACAGCATAGCAGTGGAAATCATAGAAGTGTCGAAGCGATACGGCTACTTGCAGGCGTTGAAATCCGTATCGCTGCGAATAAAAGAAGGCGAATTTTTGGTCTTTTCTGGTCCCAACGGAGCAGGGAAAACGACCCTGCTGAAAATAATCGCTACGCATATCTCACCATCTTCGGGAACGGTGAAAATATTTGGTGCGGATGCGCTTAAAGGCAGCGAAACAAGAAGAAGAATTGGATTAGTAACACATGATAGTTTTCTTTATGACGAGCTGAGCGTCAGGGAGAATCTGCTCTTTTATGCGAAACTGTTCGGCGCAGAGGAGGAGGACTTCCTCGCTACAATTGAGTTTTTTGGGTTGAAGCGCTGGTATAACGTTCGGGTGAAGCAACTGTCGCATGGACTAAGAAAAAGAGCCGACATCGTAAGAGCATTAATCCACAATCCTGATTTAATTCTGCTTGACGAACCTTTCGCAGGGCTGGACACGAAAACCTGTGACGTGCTTGTAAACTACTTCAAAAGCCAGGAGGGAAAAGGAAAGACGCTATTAATATCGTCCCATTCCCTGGAGTGGTCGAAGAAGATTTGCAATAAGGGAATCATGCTTGATAAGGGTGAAATAGTTGGAGAGATGGCATTTTAGGATAGGGAGGCAACAATGAAAAACACAGGGATTGGGGATTTTCAAAGAGCATCTTTGAGGATAGCGGAGAAAGACCTGCGGACTGAGTTCCGGCGGTCTTATGAGGTTCTCTCAATACTTACCTTCTCGGTAGGTTCCATTCTGATTTGCAGCTTTGCGTGGGGTGGCGGCGGTGTGGTAGAACCAGAAGTGGCAGGGGCGGCGCTCTGGATTATTCTTTTCTTTGCCAGTATCCTCGCATTTACCACTTCTTTTACGCGAGAAGCAGACCGTGGAACGCTCGGCGGTTTGAAAACCCTGCCTTGCTCACCATTGGCAATCCTGTTCGGGAAAATCATTTATGGAATAGTGCTCCTTTTTTTCGTGGAATGTATATTAATTCCTTTTTCCATCATCTTTTTAAACCTCGATTTGAGCGGAAGATTTCCCGCTCTCTTGCTTGTATGCCTCTTGGGCGCAGTAGGTCTCTCGTTTGGGGGTTCTTTTGTTTCCGGGCTTGTGATGTTCTCAGAGGGTAAAACCTTACTGCTTTCTTTCCTCCTTATTCCTATTTGTATGCCGGTGCTTTTACCATCGGTCATGGCGACAAAGGAAATCATCGGAGGTTCAGGCATAACAGAAGTAGTACCGGAATTAAGGCTGTTAACTGCCTTTATTCTTCTCATAACGGCGATAATGGTTCTTACTTTCGAGTTCGTGCTTGAAGAATAAAACAACTATACAATTATTCTAATTCAAATGGCTCTTTATAACACAAAATGAGGTGATATAACAATGAGAAAAATCATAATAATTGCAATAATTGGACTGCTGATAGCAAACACGCTACTTATATCAATTGCAATCGGGGACTTCAATGGGCAATCAGGCGATAAAAGAATTGTCAAGGTTTATATTGAAAACCAAGACGATAGGGACGCATTATCGAATTTGGATTTAGATATATGGGAAGTAAATCAAGGGTACATAATTGCAATGGTTTATGATAAACAGATATTGGAACTAAAAGAAAAAGGATTTGTGGTGGCGATTTTATACAACAGCGAAAGAGAGTTTCTGGAATCCTGTTTTGAACCCGTTCAAGCAACTTCCGGTGTGTCATATCATTCTTATAGTAGTTTGAAAGCCGAGCTTCAAAATCTTGAGAATAATTACACCAATATTGCAAAAGTATATGATATTGGGGATAGCTGGGAGAAAACGCATGGAATTGCCGATAGGGATATTCTGGCGATAAAAATCAGTGACAATGTAACAACCGAAGAAGAAGATGAACCTGACGTATTGTTTATGGGTGGGACGCATGCACGTGAATGGATTTCCGTTGAAGTCCCCTTCTATCTTGCTAAATATCTTGTAGAACATTATTATACCGATCAGAAAGTTAAGCAGTTGATAGACCGCAGAGAGATATGGATTGTACCATTGGTAAATCCAGACGGTCTTGAATATAGCCGAACATGTGACCGGTTATGGAGGAAAAATAGGAGGGACAATGACGATGGCTCTTTTGGCGTGGACCTGAACAGGAATTTCGGGTATAAATGGGGTCTGCCGGGTTCGAGTGGTAACTCCTCAAGTATTACTTACCGGGGGACTGCACCGTTTTCTGAGCCTGAAACGCAAGCAATACGTTATTTAGTCACAACGCATAATTTCTCCTCTTCTATAAGTTATCATAGTTATTCGCAGTTAATACTCTATCCATGGGGTTATACTAAAGATGCTCCACCGCATAAAGCGCAACTGAGTAAAATGGCTGAGGACATGGCAATTGAGATTAAAAAAGTACATGGAAAAGACTACACGCCTGAACAAGGCTCTGATCTTTACATAACAAGTGGCGATTCCGGCGATTGGCTGTATGGAGTTCATAATATTGCTGCATTCACTATTGAATTACGACCGAAAGCCATTGCAGAAGGTGGCTTTGTGCTGCCTCCAAGCCAAATAATACCTACCTGGGAAGAGAACAAACCAGCAGCCTTGTATCTTATAGAGTCGCCCCAACGGTTGGATATAAAATCGCATCCAATTGCGTCATTCTCGTATTCGCCATTAAATCCAGTTGTAAACCAAACAATCACCTTTAACGCATCAAATTCAACCGACCCTGATGGAACCATCGAGAACTATGAATGGGACTTTGGAGACGGCGAAATAGCAGAAGGAGAAATTGTAACGCATTCTTACTCTTCTGCAAAGGACTACACCGTGAAACTAACAGTAACCAATAACGAAGGAGTAGCGAACTCAACTGCTGAGATAATCCATATTCATAAAATTGAAATCCCAATTGTACTTCTCACCTGTGGCTCTAACTGTGCGTGGTCAGTGCAATCCTGTGTAACGCTATTGGCGACGATTATCCCCGAGTCGTGATCTACGGTGATTTGCGGGTTGTATGACAATTCGATTCACTCAGCGCTATGTCCGTAACCTTCTTTGCGACACTCTTCGATCTCCTGCCTGAGGCTGCTTCAATCTCTTTTAGCTTTTCACGAATCTTTTGCTGCGTATTGAGCTCAGGTGGAAGCTCGTCACCCCGCTTATCTCCGTAGAGCTCGCCCTCTTCTTCATCTATCGCTATTCCGCGCTCTATTTATTATCTCCCTTCGATTGCCGCCTGTACCTGCAGTCTGAGCAGCATCTTCCGGGGATATGCCGGATTGCTTGGTTTGAACCTGTATTTCTCCTCTATTTTACTAACATCTATGCTATTCACGATTGCAATAACCAAGTAGCAGATGTGATCTACCGGTATGAGTTCACTAATATCCGGGGGCTGAATTGGCAGATTTAATGACGTCCACACCCCTTCACTTTATTAACTCTCTATTTCCCTTTATCGCTATCTTCACCCCCGCAGGTCTCATAACCTTCTCACGAAAGACATAACCTTTTCTAATCACCTCTATAACCGTGTTCTCAGGATGATTTTCGTTTACCTCCTGGGAAACAACTTCATGTCTAAAAGGATCGAATAGCTCACCTTCTGCTTTTATCTCCTCGAGCCCCTCGTTTTCCAAAACCTCTTTGAACTGCTTCACGGTCATTTCCACGCCTTTTACCAACCCTTCCGAGTACTCATTCTCTTTTGCATGCCCTATTGCAACTTCTAAATTATCCATAATTGGTAATAAATTCATTATAAAGCCTTCGAGGAGATAATCTGCAAATTCACGTTTATCTTTTTCCGCTCTCCGCTTATAGTTCTCGAACTCTGCTTTTAAGTATTTTAACTCCGTCAGATATTTCTCGGCTTCGCCCTTCCCCTTTAATATCTCCTCTGTTTCCCTTTTCTTAGCTTCCAACTCCTCTTTTAGAATATTCACCGTATCTCCTATCTCCTCCAGCTCCTCATCGCTTAGCTCTTCTCCCTTCTTTTCATCTAACGTCTTTTTTATTCTCTCCAGCTCCTTCACTATTCCGCTAAATTCGCCCTTCATGCCTCTTAGTTTGTCTATTTCTACGTCTACTTCCTTGCTACAAACGCTGACTTCGTCTAATAATCGCGCTACTACTTCCTTAAAGTCTTTTATTCTGCTGCTACTATCGTTATTCATACAAACTTTCTTTCACAAAGAAATTTTGATCAAAGAAACATAAAAAGAAAAAGTGTATGTTCGTAGGCATAGATGTCGGGGGTGCGAATACAAAAGTAGCAACATCTGGTGTAGATGGCTTTGCAGATACGATTTATGCACCTTTGTGGAAGAATAATGCCATTCTATACAATGTGCTATCAGAGGTGAAACAGAAGTTCGAGACAGAAGAAGGGGGAGGGTTAGAAGCAGTAGGAGTGGTGATGACAGGAGAGCTGTGTGATTGCTTTGAGACGAAAAGAGAGGGTGTGTTATACATAAAAAAGGCTCTGTCCAGTGTATTCGAAAATGTTAATTTCTTCGACAACGAGTGCGCTTTCAGAGATGGTCCAGAAGTAGATAGGGACCCACTGTCATTCGCATCTACAAACTGGCTTGCCTCGGCGAAGCTCTTATCTGAGCAATACAGGGATGTGATATTCACCGACATCGGCAGTACCACAACCGATGTAATTCCAATTGTGGGAGGAGAAATAAAGGCGAAGAGAACAGACCTCGAAAGACTAAAATCAGGCGAATTAATCTATTCAGGCGTCTTAAGAACTAACCTCGCCACGCTGCTGAAAAAAGTCGAGATAGGGGAAACAGGAGAGGAATGCAAGACTTCCGCAGAACTTTTTGCAATTACTGCTGATGCTTACCGCGTCCTCGGATATTTGAATAGGGACGATTACCACTGTGAAAGCCCGGACAGTCATGCCTTTGTAGGTCGAGAGAAGGAGGGAAAAAGCCGGATAAGTGCGATGCGAAGACTGGCAAGAGTAGTATGCTGCGACCTCGAAGAGATAGGGGAGGACAGCGTTGTCGGTATTGCAGAGCAGGTAAAGAGAGTACAGGTAGCGGAGTTGGTTGATTCAATGAAGAGCCTGAAACAAAAATATAAGTTGAAAATGGTGGTATCCGCAGGGATAGGGGGCTTTATTGCGAAAGAAGCAGCGGATTTACTGAATCTCGAGTTCTTATCGCTTTCTTCTCTCTATGGTAAGCAAATATCGGCGACATTTCCTGCTTATGCCGTGTCAAGGTTGTTAGAACGAACCTTTTCTTAGCAAACTTAATTGTCCCATTTTGAAATTTGTGCTTTTTTGCTTTGTTTTGCGAATAACTCATTATATCGAATATTTTCGAGATGAAAAGAAACAGAAAAGTTTTTATAGTGATTTGACGTATCTAACAGTTACCTTAAAGAGAGATGGGCGAAGTGGAGGCGAAGAGGGAAAGGGTAACAAGGCACGATCTCAGACATGACAGCCATACGTGAAACTTGCAAAGAGCTCGATATTGAGGTTATAGACATGGCGGTGAACGTGGATCATGTTCATTTGTTCATCAAATATTCCCCGAAGTATTCGGTAAGCTGGATAGCGAAGCGGCTAAAGGGGAGAAGCAGCAAACTAATAAGGGATAGAATTCCACATCTTAAGGAGTGGTGTCCAGGGTATTTGTGGGCGCCTTCTTGCTCAACCTACGATACCAATACCCACTACACAAAATATAAATGGCATAACTTAACTTTCGGAGATAGAATTTGATTAATTTTAAGTTTCCACGCGGCAATGCCAAACCCAAAAAGAAATAGCATAATGGAAGGAGCAGAGAAAGGAAAAGACAAAGTAGTGGTGCTTGATTTCGGTGGGCAATATAGCCATCTTATCGTGAGAAGGTGTAGGGATTTAGGCGTTTATACGGAACTTATCTCGTATGATATTGCAATAGAAGAGCTTAAAAGAGGAATAGAGGTAGAGGAAGGAGAAGGTAAGATTAAAGGCATTATCCTCTCTGGTAGTCCTTTTAGCATCCACGACTCCAGTAGTCCGAAATGCAGTTATGAGATACTTGATTTAAATATACCCATTCTTGGGATTTGTTACGGTGCACAGCTGATTGCGTATGTGGAAGGAGGAGTGGTAGGAGAAGGTAGGAAAGCCGAATTTGGAAGGACAGAGCTGTTGTTTAAAGATTCTGAGCTGTTTGAAGGGATAAGTGAAAGCGGAATAAGCTCTTACAGGGCTTGCGATGTCGTGGGGCAGAGCCCTACAATAAACGTGTGGATGTCACATGGAGACGTAATAGAAAGGTTGGATGGTGCTGATATACTTGGCTACACGAGGAATACACCTGTCGCGGCATTTCGTATTAATGACAGAATCTATGGCGTTCAATTTCATCCAGAGGTTCACCATACGGAAAAAGGAGCTAAAATCCTGTGGAATTTCTTATATAAGATATGCGGCTGTGAACGAAACTGGACGATTGAATCCTTTGTTAGGGACGCGATAGGAGAGATAAAGAGAGAAGTTGGCAGTGATGGGAGGGTAGTATGTGGGCTCAGTGGAGGAATAGACTCTTCAACTACTGCGTTGCTCGTCAATAAAGCCATAGGTGATAGGCTCACGTGCATTTTTGTTGACAACGGACTACTGCGAAAAGGCGAAAAAGAGGAGGTTTTAAACACGTTTGAGAACAATTTCAAGATGAAAATGTTGTTTGTAGATGCGAAAGAGCGATTTCTGAATGAATTACGAGGCGTTAAGGATGCAGAAGCGAAGAGGAGGATGATCGGCGAAGTGTTCATAAATATCTTTGAGGAGGAGGCGAAGAAGCTTGGTAACGTGGATTTCCTCGCTCAGGGCACCATATATCCTGATAGAATAGAGAGTGCGAGAAGTGGAAGTGTTGCATCGAGGATAAAATCGCATCATAATGTGGGTGCGCTGCCAGAGAAGTTGGGGCTCAAGTTGATAGAGCCAATCAAGAATTTGTACAAGGATGAAGTGCGGGAAGTGGCAAAAGAACTTAATATGCCTCCGCAAATATTGAACCAGCATCCTTTTCCAGGTCCCGGTCTCGCAGCTCGTGTAATAGGTGAAGTCACGGAAGATAAACTGAGGATATGTCGCGAAGCATCTTGGATTGTAGAGGAGGAATTGAAGCAGAGCGGGTGGTATAATAAAGTGTGGCAGGCGTTTGCCGTGGTGGGCGATGATGTCGCCACCGGCGTACTCGGAGATGCGAGAAGCTTAGGCAGAATCGTTACGATACGCGTGGTTGAATCCAAGGAGGCAATGACTGCGGATTTCGTGAAACTCCCTTACAAGGTACTGGAGAGCATGAGCAAGCGAATAACAAATGAAGTTAAAGGCGTGACCTGGGTAACTTATGCGATTTCTTCCAAGCCGCCGTCAACGATAGAGCCGTGTTAAAAAAATGTACGCGAAGAGGATAAAATCTCTACTATGTATCTTTTCACGGAGAATGAAGTAGCTAAGAGAAAGCATTGCCATCGATCCCACAGTATACTTGGACATTTTGAGAAAGGAGCTTATGCTAAGGAAATACAGCCAGAGAACGGTAAAGCACACGAAAGTCTTTGGGGAAGAACAGGGTATGCTTTCATGTTTTTCTTTACCTTCCTAGCTCTTGCCTACGCTTTCGGCTTTCTTTTCCTGCCAGAAGGCATTATGAAGGAGCTGCCCTTGCCCTCGCTTATGGTATTCGAAGAAAAAGAATCTCTCCTTTCTTCCTTCACTAAGACCTTAGTTTACAATCTATTTATGCTAGGTCTCATAGT
The DNA here is from genome assembly GCA_025464645.1 of Methanosarcinales archaeon. Taxonomy (GTDB): domain Archaea; phylum Halobacteriota; class Syntropharchaeia; order Alkanophagales; family Methanospirareceae; genus QMVO01. Next base: position 35 of record JAODGF010000006.1, on the reverse strand, counting down.
GGGAGTGAATCATTTTCAGCTTACATTTTTGCATG
>JAODGF010000044.1 GCA_025464645.1 Methanosarcinales archaeon | reverse complement strand
TTGATATTGTGATTTTGGATTTGTTTAGGATTTAGAAATTAGGATTTACCCCTTTATAACGCCGATGGCTCTAAAAGCCGCTACTCGCTTCGCTATCCCCGACACTTCACAACTCCGAACCACCACCTCGGGGTCTTTATAAGCAGCCGCAACTTCTTCTGCCAGCTCCCCATATTTATCAAACGGGATCCCTCTCTTCCTCCTCACATCTCTTTTACTTCGTTCTCGTGCTTTAACTATTATATTCCGCTTCGCTAATTCTTCTCTCACTTCAATTCCTCTGTATTTCCTCATCGCCGCCGTCCTACTCATCTCCCTGCCGGAGCCATGAGCACAGCTGCCAAAAGTCTCGCGCTTTGCTACTTCAGTACCCACGGCTAAAAAACTGCGCGTGCCCATCGAACCTGGAATCAACACCGGCTGACCTATATTTCTATAAACAGGAGGCAATCGTTCATCACCCGCAGGAAACGCCCTCGTCGCTCCTTTCCGGTGTACACACAACTTCTTTCTCTTCCCATCCACCACATGCTCCTCCTCTTTCGCTATGTTATGTGCGATGTCATACACCAGCCTTATCTCCATATCCTCTGCTGGGCGTCGAAGCACGTCTTCAAACACTTTTCTTACCCAATGTGTTGCCAGTTGTCTGTTTGCAAAAGCGTAATTCGCACACGAGCACATCGCCTCAAAATAATCCATGCCCGTGCGTGAGTTCAAATAAGCGCAAGCCAACTCACGTTCTAAACCGAGTATTTTTGATAACGTTCCATCCTTGCTCATCTCTCGTTCGAATTTTCTCAAGTAGTAGGTGCAAACGCCGTGCGAGAAACCTCTGCCACCGGTATGAATTAAAACAGTCACCTGCCCCTTCTCTTCTATCCCATACGCCTTTGCAAGTTGTTCATCAAAAATATCATCTACTACTTCCAGTTCCAGGAAATGATTTCCAGAGCCAAGCGTACCTAATTGCGGAGCACCCCGCTTCTTTGATTTTTCATCTATCTTCTCGGGATTCGCAGCTTTTAATCTGCCACCCTCTTCTGTCCTCTCTATGTCTTCCCTCCAGCCATAGCCGTTCTCAATGCACCATTCCGAACCGCCCCTCAGCACTTCATCTAACTGCCTATACGATAAACTCACTTTCCCTGACAGCCCAAGCCCTGCGGGAATGTATTCAAATAAACCCTCCAATATCTCTGACAGATGAGGTCTGACATCTTCCTCCTTTAGATTAGTTCGGATGAGTCTTACCCCACAGTTGATGTCGTACCCAACACCACCGGGGGATATAACGCCTTCCTCGAAGTCCGTAGCTGCTACGCCTCCAATAGGAAATCCATAGCCCTGGTGCCCATCAGGCATAACCATCGAGTATTTCTCTATACCGGGAAGCGAAGCGACGTTGATTGTTTGCTGCAGCGTGAGGTCACTCTTCATCTTCTCTAACAGTCCTTCAGCCGCATATATCCTCGCTGGTACCCTCATGTAGTCTTTATACGACTGCGGTACTTCCCATACATCTTCCCTTATTTTTTTTAATGGGATGTCCACTTTGAAACGCCTCCTTTATTTTTGCCTTTTTAATTACTGATAGATAGAGCAATACTAAGCACAAATAAATTGAGAGAAAAATTAAAATTATGCTATGATTCTGAGCTAACTACGCTATGCGCCCATCGTCGGTGAAACAGCGCCTAAAGCCTCTCTCAACTGCTGTTGTAGTTGCTGATATTTCTTCTGTGCTCTCTCCTCCTGCCTCTCCAGGGTCTTCAGTCGCAAATCGTAGGTCTCTTTTCTCTCTGATAAATCCTCCTTCACCAATTCCTTGTCCGCCTTTATCATCAACTCGCCAACGGTTTTGTATATCACCGAATTTTCATCAAGCTTTTCCAACTCCTCTAAAGCATTCTCGCTGTCTCGCAACAGAGCTTCTACCTGCATCTTCTGCCTCCCTACAGCTTCTAGCTGCACTTTAAGCTGCTGTAACTGAGCAAGCTGATTTTGCACCTGAGGTGGTATTTCGCTACTTCCACTCATATTATTGTCTCCTAATTTATTCTTTTCTTTTGTGCCTTTATAAATATAAATACATGGGAGAAAGAGTAGGGATACTGGTCATCTCTTATGGGTCGAGAGCGGCTGCGGTGATAGATGCGCTTAGCAGAAGTGAAGATTATGATGCGCGTTTTTATGTTGCAGACAAGCAAAGGAATCCATTTAACGTGAAACATGCAGAGAAGCACGTGGTTATTCCTGATCTGGATGTAGAGAAAATATGCGACTTCGTTGAGGCGAATAAAAACGAGATAGATTTTGGTTTTTGCTGCCCGGAGAAGCCCATAATAGGAGGTGTTAGAGATGTGGTCGAGAATAAGACCGGTGTAGCGATGATTTGTCCTACGAAAAGATATGCGATAGAAGGGAGCAAAGCAACGCAGCGGCATCTGCTTTTGGAATGCTGTGCGGAGGCGAATCCCCGATTTAAAGTCTTCCATCAAGCAGAATATTCAAGTGTAAATGACGTAAAAAGTGCGGTATGGGAATTTTTAGATGAAATAGGGAATGAAGTAGCGGTGAAGCCAGATAAGCCTGCGGCAGGGAAGGGAGTGGGTGTGTGGGGTGACCACTTTACGAGTAGAGAGCAGTTGTTCGAGCATTTCCTGTCCATCTTTGACGGTGGCAGCGATGTGCTGATAGAGGAGAAAATGGAGGGAGAAGAATCGAGCTTTCAGGCTTTCTGTGACGGTAAAAGAATCGCCGTTCTCCCGGACACACGTGATTATAAACGCGCTTTTGATGCAGACCTCGGGCAAAATACAGGCGGAATGGGCTCTTACAAGGATAACAGAGATTGGCTGCCTTTTATGGAGAAGAGGGATAGAGAAGAGGAGGAGAGATTAGTTCAAAAGATATTCAGTAAACTCAGGGGTAATGGAAGCAACGAAGAGCTGAGGGGGATGCCTTTTTACGTTGCTTTCATACATACTGGCGAGGGTGCAAAGATATTGGAGATAAACAGCCGACCGGGCGACCCAGAGATACAGAATGTGCTGCCCGTTTTGAAAAATGATTTTGTAGATGTTTGCTTTCGCATGATAGAGGGAAACCTATCGAGGATAGAATGTGAGGCGAAGGCAACGGTGGTGACGTATGCCGTGCCGATGGATTACGGCGGGTACAGAGTGAGATACAGTGGAGATAAGAGGGTGGATTTGAGTGGTGTGTATGCGTTGCAGGAAAAATACGGCGATGATTTGAGAATCTATCCTGGGTCTATGGAGTTAAGGGCTGACGATGGACATACTTATGCGCTCGGTTCAAGAACTGTTTGCACCGTGGGTGTTGGGAAAACCATAGCGGAAGCGAGAAGAATTTCGCTGGACGGCATCAGAAATATAGACGGTGCGTTGTGGAACAGAGAGGACATTGGTGCGGAGCATCATATTGAGAGAAGTGTGAGGAGGATGAAAAGAAGAACAGTTAGCGGGTTAGCGGGTTAGCAGATTTAGATTCTTCTTACTTTTATGCTCCTTATATACTTCTCTCTGTATGATAAACCGCATTATCTCGTTCGTGCCTGCGGGAATCATCGACAACCTCGCCATTCTGAACGCCCATTCCGCAGGATATTCATCACTGAGTCCTCTGCCTCCCAATATCTGGACAGTGCTATGCGCCACTTCGTAGAACGCCTCAGAAGCGAGCAGTTTTGACATCGCCGATTCCTGCTCTGCATCGAACCCCTTATCAATCAGTCTTGCCGTATGATAAACCATCAACTTAGCAGCTTCCAATCTCGTCACCATATCAGCTATCTTGAAACTTATCGCTTCAAAACGACTTATAGACGTTCCAAACTGCTCTCGCTCCATCGAATATGCAACTGCGAGCTCAAGCACTGGTCTCGCTTCTCCCACCAGCATCGCTGCGTATAACGCCCTTTCGATGGAAAGCTCATCGAACATTATCTTTGCGCCCTCATTCTCTCCACCAAGTATGTTCTCTTCTGGCACGCTCACCGCATCAAACCGGAGATGAGAATTTACAGTTCCAGGGAAGCCGCCTAATAAGTTGTAATCCTCCAACACTTCAACACCTGTCCCCGCTTTTGGCTCTACGATAAATGCACTCATTCCTCTCGCAGGATCAACTCCGGGATTCGTTATCGCCCACACTAAAAGAATATCGGCTTTACTTCCGTTTGTTATGTTCCTTTTCTCGCCACTTATCACATATTTATCATCCAACAGCTCTGCCCTCGTCTTGATACGCATCACATCGCTTCCCGCTTCAGGCTCGGTTATAGCAATCGCACCAATATTAGCACCTTTTTTCAGTGGAGGCAAATACCGTCTCTTTTGCTCCTCGCTACCATATCTTGCAATCGTTGCATAAACGTAAGAAGAAGTAGATTGTATCCATGCGAGGGGAACACAGGCAGCACCAAGTTCCTCTGCTAATATCGCTTCATACACCAATTTTCCCTTACCGCCATGCTCTGCCGGTAATACCGGAGCTAAGAAACCTTCTTCTCCAAGTTTCTCGTAAAGCTCACGCGGATAAAAATCACTCCCATATATCTCCTGTTCTATCTTCTTCGCTTCTTCTCTCACCAGAAAATCTCTCAACTCATCCCGGAACTTGTTCTCATCCGAGGAGAAAAGAACCTCTTCTTTGTTTCTTTTTTTCATCCTTTCGCTTCACTTAACTCATTTATACGAGTTTAGCAACAAGTTCTCCCCTTTTTACACCTATGCTGCTCGCTATTGGCTCACATTTCGCCCTTAAAATGTATACCAACCTGCCTTTCAACCCCAGCTCAGGCTCAGCTTCAAACTCCGATATCGCCTCATAGTTCCCCATCCCCTTTGCTATCACTAAATACCTGTCATCACTGAACATATCCATGAATTCCTCCTCAGCCTCTTCCAATGACACACCTATGCAAGAACCACTTGGAATTACTTTTAGCATTCCCCCACTTTGAATACCTACACTTGCAATCGCTTCTCTCAGGTCTTCTGTTGTAGCATCGTTTATAACAGGTGCGTTCTTCGGCGACACGACCACTTCTTTACCCATTTCTATCAATTTCCGTATCACAAAAGCATCAAAAAATATCTCTCCTGCATTGTCTGTCAAATATAAAATCTTCTTTCGTCCCTGTATTGCGGATATTATAAAATCCATGTTCCAATTAAGTTTTTCATTCAAAGTGCGAACGAAATCACCTTTAAAAATATCATCGTCGTATGAATACCCCTTTACACCGTACTCCATTGAATTCGCCGCTGCCGCTATTCGTATCAACGCTTCTATATTATTCCCGGTAGCATTGTAAAATCTATACGCTTCCGGAAGTAAACCTTTCGCAACTTCGTTGCTTCTCCTTTTCACTGCCTTATGAGGGTCTTTCGCTCCGCTCCGCTTTTTTATTATCTTCTCCCTTTCAGTGCCAAAAAAAGCGGGTGACTTCTTCTCTTTGTCGAGATGCTCTACGAGAAAAGCAATAAATTCCTTCAGTGCAAAGATCTTCTCCCGGTCGTCATCAAGAGCCATATCGCACTCATATTTCGTCCTTTCCACCAGACAAGCGATACAATCGGATTTCGGTTTCATCTGCGTTATTTTTATATAGGAAAAGATAGAAAACAAATAAAATATATTATATAATATATCTTCTAAGATTAGAAGAAAAAATAGGAGAAGAAGAGAAATGGTAGAGAAAGAGCACATGAATCTGGCAATGATTGGTCATATAGACCATGGTAAGTCAACGCTGTTGGGCAGGTTGCTGACCGAGACCGGAGTGATAGACCCGCATTTGATAGAGGAGTACAGGAAAAAAGCAGAAGCGATAGGAAAAGCAACTTTCGAGTATGCCTGGGTGATGGATTCATTGAAGGATGAGAGAGAGAGGGGCATTACCATAGATGTTGCACATCAGAGGTTTGATACTAGCAAGTATTATTATACGATTGTAGATTGCCCCGGGCACAGGGACTTCGTAAAAAACATGATTACAGGCACATCGCAGGCGGATGCGGCGGTGTTGGTAGTAGATGCAAAGGATGGAATAATGGCACAGACAAAGGAGCATGTATTCTTAGCCAGAACCCTGGGAGTAACTCAGCTAATTGTTGCAATAAACAAGATGGACCGGGTAAATTACGATCAGAAGAGATATGAAGAGGTGAAGAAGGAGCTTTTAGAACTTTTGAAGATCGTGGGATACAAGGAAGAGAACGTCGTGTTTATTCCTGTTTCTGGACTTGAGGGAGATAATGTAACGAAGCGCAGTGAAAAACTGAAATGGTTCGATGGACCGACTTTCTTAGAAGCGCTGGACCTCATGAAAGTACCAGAGAAGCCAATTGAGCTTCCGCTCAGGATACCGGTTCAAGATGTGTACACAATAACAGGTGTTGGCACCGTTCCCGTGGGCAGAGTGGAGACAGGAAGGCTAAAGAAGGGTGATAAGGTTATCTTTAATCCCCCTGCTAAAGTAAGCGAGGTAAAAACGATAGAGATGCACCATGAAGAGATTCCTGAAGCAATTCCGGGTGACAACATCGGCTGGAATGTAAGGGGAATAAGCAGGAATGAAATAAGAAGAGGAGATGTTTGCGGTCATCTGGATAATCCGCCAACGGTTGCTGATGAGTTTACTGCACAAATAGTTGTGCTTCAGCATCCCAGTGCAATTACCGCGGGATATACACCGGTTTTCCATTGCCACACTGCTCAAGTGGCATCTACGATCA
>JAODGF010000043.1 GCA_025464645.1 Methanosarcinales archaeon | reverse complement strand
TTACCTCTTGAATCTAAGATCTCCCTTGCCCGGATTGATTTAATTGTGGTGTCCATTATTTCCAGCTTCCTATTATTTATTATTTCGGTCTTTATTTATATTAATGGTTTGACCCGCTTGAAGAGCTAAGAAGAATGTAAGAGCGGACGCAACATACATTTAAGAGTGCCAAAAATAAAAGCGATAGAAAAGAAGAAGATCAAAGTATGTACACCCTATATACGTTCTTCCTGATGGCTTTCACCGCCCTCTTCGTCATCGTTAATCCCATTGGGAATGTTATGGTCTTTCTCTCATTGACCGAAGATAAGGGATTCGATGAAAAGAAACGGATAGCAAAGAAGACAGCGATATTTGGGAGTCTCGTTCTGTTAATCTTTGCAATATTTGGTGACTTCATCCTCTCTTTCTTTCAGATTACGGTCGATTCACTGCGTGTTATTGGAGGGATACTGATATTGGCGATTGCAATGGATATGATGTACGGAAGAAAGCCGGGAGCGAAACATACGCCGGAAGAGGTGAAAGAGTCTGGCGAAAGGGAGGATATATCCTTCTTTCCACTTGCGGTCCCGATGCTGGCTGGTCCCGGTGCGATAACGACTGCAATCGTTCTGATGAAAACCGCAGAGTCGATACCTTTCAAGGTAATCGTCTTAATATCCATCATCCTTACCTTCTTCATAACCGGTATTCTCTTCAGAATGTCTGGGCAAATTCATCGCGTGCTCGGCGTGACCGGAGGCATGGTGATCACAAGGCTGATGGGGCTTATCCTGGGTGCAATAGCTGTTCAATTCATTACGAAGGGGTTGTGGGAGATTTTTTGGGCACTACAACAGAGTGGTGTTGGATAAGATGGCACTTCATCCGCATATCTTAACAGGTTTAAAGTTGCTATAACTTCCTCCCGGGAGCGTTTAATAGTGAAGCCCATTTTTTCGCATAATCGAATCATCACTTCATTTTCGGGTAGAATTATGCCATAAATACTCTCAAGACCTTTTTCATTGGCTATCTCAATAAGCATATCTATTAGTTTGGTTCCTAAGCCCTTCCTTTGATATTCATCCGCTACTACTACTGCGAATTCTCCACGCTTTCTGCCGGGTTCCAAAATTAATCTGCCTACTCCAATCTCTTTCTTTTTCACACCTTCGTGAACCTCTGCAATGATCGCCATTTCCCTATCGTAATCTATGTTGCAAAAACGAACCAAATCCTCATGAGACAACTCCTTAATTATACCAAAAAATCTGAACCTGCTTGTTTCATTGGATAGCCCTTTAATTAATTCATGTTCTATCTGCTCATCTTCAGGTCTAATGGGCCTGAGTACCACCTCAGTTCCATCTTTGAGTCTCCAAGGAATGATGTACTTTGTTGGATAAGGTAGGATAGCAAGGTGCATATAGCGATCCGCAATTTTAAGAGCACCGGAGTCTATCTCTATTCGGGCGTCGAGAGCGCAAATATCATCTTCTGAAGCCACAAGTGGATTTATCTCCATTTCTGCGATTTCAGGGAAATCCACGATCAGATTTGAGAATTTCACCACAACCTCCTCCAAAACTCTTATATCCAAGGGAGGTATGTGTCTTAAACCCCTGGAAAGTGCTCGATATATCTTCGTCTCCTCCATCATTCTCTTAGCCAGGGTTTGATTTAAAGGTGGAAGTGCGATCGAGAAATCTCTGAAGAACTCTACGCTTGTTCCTCCTTGACCGAACAATATTACAGCACCAAAATCTCTGTCCTTTCTTGCTCCAAGAATTAACTCGTAATCAAATTTTTTCATTTTTTGGACGTAAACGCCATGTATTTTGGCGTGAGGCGCTGCTTTCCGAACGGATTCTATGAGATTTTGGTATTCTTTTTTTAGTATATCCCCGGAGCTAACGCCTGTGATTACGCCTCCAATATCTATTTTATGAATTATCTCTGGAGACACTACCTTAAGCACGATGGGATATCCCACTCGAGAAGCAGCCATAGCCGCTTCATTCACGTTCCTGGCAAGGTAACCTTCTGCTCTGGGGATTCTGTAAGCATCTAAGAATTTATCTACCTCTTCTTGTGTTAAAACGGTTCTTCCTTCTCCAACTACTTTTCGTATCATAAGCTTTAAGTGGCTCCTGGGAGGAGAAAGATCTACGGGAAGTTCTTCGGGTGTTTCGTACAGAAGTTCAAGGTTTCGCTTATATTTGTACATGCACATATAAGTTCTAACGGCTTTTTCTGGAGTTGAAAATGTAGGCACATCGTTGGTGTAGAAAAGTCTCCTCGCTTCCTCGACTTCTTTTTCACCCATCCACACTGTTAAGATTGGTCTAAGTTTTCTTTCCGCTATTTTTATCACCTTTTCAGCTAAATCTGTTGATTGAGCAGCACCCTGTGGAGTAAAAATCACTATAATGCCATCAATGTTCGGGTTAGATATGCATGCCTTTATAGTCTTAACGTACCTTTCGGCGTCCGCATCTCCAAGTATATCTATCGGGTTTCCCCTGCTCCAGTATGGGGGAAGGAATTTCTCCAGGGCGAGTTCCAAATCTTCCGAAAGTTCTGCCATTTCTCCTTCGTTATCAATAACGGAATCCGTAGCCATAACGCCAGGTCCGCCGGCATTAGTGATGATGGCTAAGCGTGGCCCGGCTGGGAGATACCTCGAATCTAAAACACTCGCACAATTGAAGAGATTTTCAATTTCATCCACGTGCACTGCTCCCACCCGCTTAAACGCAGCAGCGTAAACCTCATAATTCCCCGCCAATGCACCGGTATGGGAACGCATGGCCCGAGCACTTGCCACGTATTTCCCGGGTTTAAGGATAATGATTGGTTTAGTTCTTGCGAATCCTCTGGTTGCACTAATGAATTTCCTTGCGGAACCCACCTCTTCCATATAAATGATTATGCTCCTGGTTTGAGGATCAGCTCCAAGATAATCTATTAAATCACCGAAATCAATGTTCAACATGGAACCCAAAGAAACGAACATGCTAAAGCCTATATGAGTACTTATCGCCCAATCCAGGATTGCAGATCCTAAAGCGCCGCTCTGCGAGATAAAAGCGATTTCTCCAGATTCAGGGTTGTTTCTTAAAAAGGTCGCATTAAGACACACAGGAGGTCTGATGAAACCAAGACAATTAGGTCCCAGTATCCGAAGACTGTGTTTCTCTTGAAATTGCTTTATTTGATCTTCTAACCTCTTACCTTCTGCTCCAACTTCTCTAAAGCCAGCCGAGATTATAACAGCTCCATCAACACCAGCTTGACCACATTCATCCACTATCCCGGGCACAGTTTTAGCCGGAGTTGCGATAACCGCTAAATCAACATGTTCTGGCACTTCAGTTATGCTTGGAAAGCACTTCAACCCCATAACAGTTTCTCTATTTGGGTTAACGGCGTACACTTTTCGCATATCCTTGCCTATAAGAAGATTTTTCATTATTTGCTGTCCAACGGAATCTTCTCGATCGGTTGCACCAATCAATGCTACACTTCTGGGATTAAGCATGTTTTCTATTCGATGCATTTTCAGCCCTGTTATTAATTATGAATACAAATTTATAAGTCTAAGGAATAGGGAAAAACATCTCTTTTAAAGAGCTTCCTACTACTCTATATTCTCATTTATGAAAGATAATTTCACGGTGCTCAAAGATATCATACGCAGCACGCTTCACATAATCGTTTACAATGAACCATGCCAGCGCGTAAGCCCAGACAAACAACGCCAATGTCCAGCCAATTGGTGGCAGAAGAATCCCGTAAACTACAATCAATGTGGCAACCATCTGGGTCAAGATAACAGCCGATAGTAGAATCTTAGCGGGTCTGATAGACCAGAAAGGTCCCCTCGTTCGTGTTACAAACAAAGTCAAGTGACCCGCCACGGAGAGTTTCAGGTAAATGAACGGCTGAATGCACTCACGCGTCAGGTGTAAAATCTCTTCTCCTATGTAGAAGATACCAAATGTAGATATGACACCGGCAATGCCCAGAACGGTTGCTATCCCAAGCACTACCCACATATTCCACTTCTCCGGCTTAGCCGAATATTTAACGTTGTCGAATGCAATAGTCATAATCGGCAGGTCGTTCAGCAGAGCCAGAAGGACAATCATGAGTGCTGTGACCGGGTAGAAATTAAATATTAGGATGGCAAGCGTCATGAAGAGTAATACCCGGATCGTTTCGGTTATACGGTAGATGGCATAACTGTTCATCCGCTGAAAGATTTTACGACTTTCCCTGATGGCATCAATAATCACGGATAATCCGGGCAGTGTCAGCACGATGTCTGCCGCTGAACGTGCAGCGTCAGTGGCACTTTCCACTGCAATGCCTACATCCGCCTTCTTCAATGCCGGTGCATCATTCACTCCATCACCGGTCATACCGACGATATGGTTCTTTGCTTGAAGGCATTCCACGATGCAATACTTGTGCTCCGGGTAAACCTCAGCAAAACCATCCGCCTCCTCAACGAGTCGCTGCGTTTCCGAGTCCTTCTTATCGACAAGACTCGTGGCGGGCAGGATATTGGTACCGAGATTAATCAGCTTGGCAGTCTCTTTGGCAATCGCAGCATGGTCTCCCGTAACCATCTTCACCTGAACGCCCATGACCTGAGCGATTCTAAGAGTCTCTGCGGAGTCCTCTCGGGGCGGGTCGTACAGGGGGATTATTCCCACAAACTCCCACTCTTCCTCTTTTTTTTTGTTCGTTCTTGCCACACCCAATGCTCGGTAGCCCTTTTCTGCAACTTCAAGAACTTTCTGATTGACCGCATCTGCGATCTGTGCGGCATTCGCGGCAAGCGACAGAATTACCTGCGGCGCCCCTTTCGACACTTTAAAGGTATTCCCTTCGGTATCACAAATGCTTGCTTCTGTGCGTTTGTGCACCGGGTCAAAAGGTGTAAATGCGGTTACACGGTATTTATTGATTTTTATCGGTAGAGTTTTCGCACTGTTCAGAATCGCGATGTCAATCGGGTCCTGGTCCTCCTCACGGGATGCGAGTGCACCTAAAAGGATGACCGCCTCTTTGCTGTAGCCTGAGAAGGGAGCAGGCTCGGCAAGTGTCAGCCTGTTCTGGGTCATTGTCCCTGTTTTATCCGAGCACAGGACATCCATACCAGCCATCTCCTCAATAGCAGCCAGTTTGCTCACTATCGCCTTTTTTCTCGCCAGTGCCGCGGCGCCAACTGCCATCGTGACCGACAGAACCGCAGGCAGCGCAACCGGAATGGATGCGACTATCAAAACCAACGCAAATTGCAGCGTCTCAAGCAGACGCTCGTGTCGGAACATGGCGACCATGAAGATGAGAATAACAAGGAAGGCAGCTAAAACAATCAGATAGTCCCCTATCTTGATTACTGCTTTCTGGAAATGGCTCTCGGTCTTCGCCACCTCCACCAATTCCGCGGTTTTGCCAAAGTACGTGTTCATCGCCGTAGCATACACCACCGCGGTTATCTCACCCTGTTTGATAATCGAACTCGCATAAGCCACATCCACAGCGTGCTTCTCCACGGGCAGCGACTCCCCGGTCAGCGCGGACTCGTCCACCTGCACATAGTCTCCTTCTACCAGTTTTATATCCGCAGGCACAATATCTCCCAGACGCACCCGGACGATGTCCCCGGGAACAAGCTCCCTCGAGGGAACAACCTGCCACTTTCCGTCCCTGAGCACTTTAGCATTCAACGACAGTCTCTTCTTGAGAAGTTCAATGGCATTCTCTGCCTTATGTTCCTGCCAGAAACCGACAACGGCATTTACCAGCAGAAGAGCCGTAATAATCCAGAAATCTGCCCAGTGCTGAATCACGACTGAGAGCGCAGCGGCGATTTCTATCATCCACGGTATGGGACCCCAGAAGTAGCTGAACAATTTTAGAAAGGGATTTACCTTCTTTTCTGTGATTTCGTTGTATCCATACTTCTCAAGCCTCTTTTCTGCTTCTTCCCCGGTCAGACCTCCAGCACTCGTTGATAATTTGTCGAAGGTATCAGAAACGGAAAGTTCTTTTATATCGTCAAAAGCTTCTTTTTGTTGCATCATGAAAAGTTTATATATGAAAAGGTTAATGGTAATATAAAGAAGGAAGGGGCCCGTAGCTTAGCATGGTTAGAGCGCCCGGCTCATAACAGAGAATCCGATGGGTATCACCTCCTAAAGAATTTCTTTGTGAGATACCGGGCGGTCAAGGGTTCGAATCCCTTCGGGCCCATGTGTTTGCTCAAAAATCGGCATATAAATCGACTTATTGACTCTTATATCGAGCATGGCGACCCCTTGCCATTTGAGATCGAGAGACCATCAAAAAAGCTTATTCAGGAGGTTAAGATACCGATAAATGTGACTGCATGACGAGATTACCATCTCTCACTGCGAGAGACGTTATTAAGAAGCTAAAGAAAGCGGGATTCGTATTCGACGTGATTTGGTGCAAGTCAAAACTTTCACCCCTCGTATTCCTTACTCAACACCTCCTTTATATGCTCTGCTGTTTTCTCACCCACATGTTCAACCTCCATCAGCTCCTCTTTTGAGGCTGTTAAAATACGTTCTATCGTCTTAAATCGCCTTAACAGATTCCTTGCCGTCACGATACCGATATTAGACAATGCAGAGATGAGATATTCTTGCTGCTCCGTCAGCGAAGCCGAAGGCTTCTTACCATGTGGATTCACCTCAGTGGGGTTCGGCAGTTGCTCCCGCTTTGCAATCACGTAGATCAGCGATGCCGTATCTGCTACGTCTCGCGTTTGTATGATAGGAACAGAGAGATCCACGGCTATGGTAGCCATTACTGCCCTTACCACGTTTGGATGCACATTCCTCTGCCCATAAATCGAATCACCCTCGAGGACGAGCAAAGGCTTCTCATACTCGTTCTTCATTCGATGAATCTGCTCGAGCAAATTCCTGCGTTTGTTTACCAGCGAATCCAAAAAATCTACTGCACTTTTCCGCTCTATGCAAACTCTATCTGAGACTATGTAGTCGCCAATCCCCAAATTACGCAATTTCAGGTTCACACCAGCTTTCTGCAGAAATCTTGCCACTCCTGACCTCGTCTCTCTTGGATCCACAAAGATGGTTAATTTTAATTCTGAGGGGCTCTGCCCCAACACGGGCTCCGCCCGTGCCCCCGCAAGCCCAGGAGGGGCTTTCCCGCAAGCCCTGTAAGGGCTTAACTCAAAGTCGGTTATCCTCCTTTGCTCCTCTTTTTCCTTTCGTTCTGTTGCAGCCACCGCCAACCCTTGCTTTGGCTCTTCTCCTCCTCCTTCTTCGTTCATCTCCATCGTTCGCATCTCGCTTATCCTCCGCCGCATCTCTCGCTCCTTGCTCCTGCTGAGCCAGTAATAGGCTTCATCTCTCGTTCCCTTTGCAATAAGCACGATTACTTTTCCTACTTTTTTCCTCGCAGTCCTTCCTTTCCTTTGTATGCTTCTTATTGCGGAAGGAATGGGTTCATAGAAGAGCACAAGGTCCGTTGCAGGAATATCAAGCCCTTCTTCAGCCACCGAAGTAGCGATAAGAACGTTAAAAACACCTTCTTTAAACTTATTTATTATCTCTACCTGCTCTTTCTGCTTCAAGCCCTTATCTTCCGCCTTTGACGCTTGCCCGATGAACTTAACAGCCTTTATCCCCTCTTTTTCTGAATTCAAGTCATGCAAAGCCGAGATTATCATCTCCGCAGTATCTCGATAGTTGGTGAACACAATTATTCTCGTGTCCGGATTAACTCGGATCTCCTCTCGCAGTATCTCTATCAGTGCGTTCAGCTTTGGATGCTCTCCTTCGTATGATGCAACCGCGAACATCGCTTCCACAAATTTATTATCCTTCAACAGCCTCTTTGCCGCTTTGCTTCCTCCTTTTGATTGTGCTTCCGTCCTCAGCCTGTCAAAATATCGTCGCAATGCGAAAATGCCCTGTGTCTCTATCAACTCAATCGCATGCTTTATCTTCATTACCTCTGCTTGCAAAGATAACGCCTTGTAGTAGTCCGCATGCTTCTGTTTCGCCAGTTGCGCTTCTATTAGCATTCTTAACTTCAAAAGTTCCGTTTTTGATATCTCCCTGCCTCTTTTATTTCTTATAAATCCCAGCTTCTGCAATTCGTTTATTCTTTCTTCTAATACCTCGTCTAATACTCGCTTCTGCTTCTTTATCTCCACGGGAACGTCTATGCCACGCCATTCAAAGCCCTTTTTGAATACATAGGGTGCTACATCGTGGTCATATTCAGTCCTGCTTTCAACCCTTTTTACGTCCAAAGAAGCGCATATCTCCTTTATCTTCTCCTTATCACTGCCTGGAGAAGCGGTCATACCCAATACCCGCGGCTCTTTCGCCTGCTCCGCATACTTCTCCGCAATGTAAACATACGAGTAGTTCCCCACTGCACGGTGGCATTCATCGAATATCAGCAGAGCAACATTGGTGAGGTCAATTCTGTTGCTCAGCAAATCATTCTCGATTATTTGAGGCGTGGACACGACTATCCTTGCTGCATTCCATAGCTTCTCACGCCTATCTGCCAATACCGTGCCTGTGAAAGTTTGTATAAGAGAAGTATCGAGTGTCAGCACTTCTTTTAAAAACGCCGAATGCTGCTCGACCAGGGGTCTGGTAGGAGCCAAAAAAAGAATCTTTCCCTTCGACAGCCGCTCAAGTATAACCAAAAGAGCTACGGTTGTCTTACCCAAGCCAGTAGGTAATACAACCATCAAAGATTCCCGCTTCGCCTCTTCGGCTATGGATATTTGATATTTTCTTCTCTCTACCAATCCTTCTTTCAGGAGTGGATGCGATATGAATTTCGATGTATCTGACATATATGCAAGTTGTACAAGCAGTAAATAAATATTTTAATTTTTCTTCACAATCATCGACAAATTAAGGTCTTTCTCCACTATCTTCTCATATTTGCCTTTTATATGCGGCTTTAGCTTCTCCAAATCCCATCTCCCTGATATTATCTCCCCCACCAACTCACCATCGTCAAATACCCTCACCACTTCGTCATTGTCTGATACCACTACTGCGACTGCGTCAGTTTCCTTAGAGATGGAAGCGGCGGCCATGTGCCTGCTACCAAAACCCATTGGGAGGTCTATATTCCGAGCGCTTGCTTCGATATGCCTTGCTGCCGACAGAACGTATCCATCGCCACTAACGACAAAAGCGCCATCCAGCTTTGCAAGCTCCTTTATTGTACCCTGAATATTCACATCCCTTATGTCCTTTACCTCCTTTGGATAGGGAGCAAGAGGGTCTAAAATTAAAGGCTTTGATTTTTCTAATACTTTGTCTTCATCGCCTACGACAAACAGCGTGCCTTTTCTCGTCTTGCTTCTGCCCTGCCTTGCTATCCCCTCTGCTATCTCTATCACCGTCTCCAACACCTCTGGATTACATTTCCTCTTTACCCTACTACAAATTATCTCCGCCATTTCTATTTCTACTCCACTGATAATTATTATCGCCCTCTAACTTTATAAAAAAAGGGAGAAAAAATGGAGAATACAAGGAAGATAAAAACATTTTCCCCCTCGCATATAACTGGCTTCTTTGAAATCTGCGATAATAAAAATTCTTTGTATAAGGGCTCGGTAGGAGGTGGCATCGTATTAGAAGCGGGTTGTGTGACTGAAGTTTCTCTCAGTGAAGAGCTTTCCCAAAAGGAGACAAAGATAGAAATAAATGGCGTGGAGGCAGAGGCAAATACCTCTAAATATGTGGTTGAGAGTTTAGCAGGGAAGTACAAAGTCGGGGTTATAGTATCAACGGTTTTTGATGTGCCGGTGGGTGCAGGGTTTGGTGCAAGTGGTGCCGGTGCGCTCAGCACTGCTATTGCGTTAAACGCACTTTTATCGCTTGACATGACGCCAAACGAGGTAGCACAAATTGCTCATCTCGCAGAAGTGGAAAACAATACTGGCCTGGGGGATATAATTGCTGAGACCTACGGCGGTGTAGTGATAAGAAAGAGACCGGGTCCACCAGGAATAGGCATAATTGATAGGATACCGCATAGAAGAGCGAAAATAAGCTACGTGGTGTTCAGAAAGAGGTCCACAAAAGCCGTTTTGCTGGATGATTCAATGAAGAGAGGGATAAACGAAGCGGGTAGAGAAGCGATGAAAGAAATAATCAGGAAACCGAATTTAGATAATTTCATGCTCGTCTCAAGGAAATTTTCGTTACGAAGTGGAATAATAAGTGATAAATGCAGGGATGCGATCGAGGCAGTGGAAGCAGAAGGGAAGGTTGCTAGTGCAGCAATGATAGGTGATACGGTTTTTGTTGTTGGCAATAGTGAAGCGTTGAAGGAGTTTGGAGAAGTAAAAGGAAGCAGAATAACGGATGTGGGTGCAAGGGTCATTTTATCTTGAGTGATATACCACCTTTATTATATCATTGTTTCTTAATGCGTATTTCTCCCCAACCCTTCGCTTTGTTCTTGCATCTATCGCATAAATAAAGCCTTTACCAATATCAGAATGGATGGAAAAAGCCAGATCCCTCGCTGTGCTACCCGCTTTTAAAAGAAAAGCATCTGGTAGTATTCTTCCCGTGGCGTCACTGAACTTATGCTCATCCTCTACTGGATACGCAACCACGTAGTCCAGCAAATCGAATACCACACGATTTATAATTGCTTGTACCCCGGTTCCTGTGCCGCGATAGTCTTGAATTAATTCTCGTAACCTTTCCAGCCCTCTTCTTTGTTTTTCTGTGACTTCATGAGAAATTACAAAATCCGTATCCCCCGGCAGGTATTTTATGAATTTGTTCTTTGCCGCGGTTCTCAAAGCAAGTTCTGCTTCTGCGGAACAGGGGATTACCACTTCGCCCTTCCCTTCAAGCTCCTTCAACTTTATTATATTCTCTTCCGGTGCTATATCAGCTTTGTTTGCAGCGATAATCATCTTCTTACTCCTTTTTATCAGGTGCGAAGCTAAATCTCTCATCTCATCCTCGTTCCATGACTTCATATTGGGTTTATCCGAGACGAGAGATTCCGATAGAGCGGCTTTTACTTGTTCTTCGGTTACACCAACGCCGGCTAATTGTTCGGAAAGCAATTTCGCAATCTTTGTACCTTCTAATTCCGCTTTCCTCTCCAGCTTCCTTCTGTTTCTACTTAATATTCCACGCACCCACTCATTCAGCTCCGCTTGGAAAAAGAGAACGTCTTCGAGAGGGTCATGACTCCCAATCCCTACTACATTTCCATCGGCATCTGTTCCGCCTGATGCATCGACAACATGTATTATCGCCTCCGCCTGCCTGAGCTCATCTAAGAATTCGTTTCCCAATCCCCTTCCTTCATGCGCACCCCTGACCAGTCCCGCAACGTCCATGAGCTCCACGGGCACGAAGCGAACGCCATTTATGCAATTTCCACACTCTCTACCTATCTCCTGCTGAATCTCCTTCTCTTTACAAGGACATGTTACTCTTACGTATGCTATCCCAACATTTGGCGAGATAGTGGTGAACGGATAAGAAGCTATTTCCACATCTGCGAGTGTAGAAGCCTTAAAAAAGGTGGATTTACCTGAATTCGGCTTTCCTGCAATCGCTATTGTTATCATGTCTCTGCTTATATAATTCACTCTTCAACGGAAACGGTTTCTAACTGACTCACTATACTCCATACCAACGTCCTTGTATGGGAAGGAATGTTAGGGTTGTTAGTCAGTTCCTCCAATTCGGAGACAGCCGCTGCTGCTCTCACTGCCAGTGACTCATTGCCGTCCAACAGCTTATTCTTTATTTCGCTCGCCGATCTTCTTATGTTTCTCGGAATCGTAATATCATGTAGCATATTTTCAAGCATCTCTGTGCATTTTTTTACGATTTCTTCTCTCTCCGCTCTATCCATTCGGTTTTATCACCCCCTCTATTTTTATTAAAATCCCTATTTGTAGTTTAAGTAAATATAAATTTCAAACTTTCATATTATGCACGAACTGATAAGACAGTTTATCTACACATACTACGTCCATCCTATAACCCATGACACCGGGTACAATCCTGCAAATACGATAACATGGGCTTTATTACTAATATTATGCCTCTTTTTGGCGTTAAAATTATTAAAGAAGCTCGATATAAAAGTAGATGGGCGTTTTATCGCAGCCTTATCGCCTTACATCTTTGTTGGTGCGAGCCTGAGGGTAATGGAAGATGCGGAATTGTTTTCGCCTCCCCTGAGCTACATGCTGATCACACCGTTAATCTATTTTCTACTATTCTTTTGCTGCGTTGCTATACTTACAGTTGTGAGGTTTCAGGTTTCAGGTTTAAGGTATTTGGCGATTTTTGCTCTGGTCGGTGTGCTATGGCTCTTTGCAAACCTGACCATTCTATTAAGGAGAGAAGAAATAATTTTACCCTGGGTTCTTTTTGCTGTTATTGGCATTTCGGGCGTAATAATGCTCATGATATACGGAATTGCAGCGAAATTCGGTCTGAATTTTCTAACAGAGAGGTTGAATATCGCCGTTTTAGCTGCTCATCTGCTTGATGCTACTTCTTCATTTATTGGGATTGATTTACTTGGTTACAGTGGAAAGCACGTGATAGAAGGCATTATAGTAAAGTACACGGGCTCCGCAGCCGGAATGTTTCCGCTCAAGCTCGGGATACTCATCCCCGTGTTGTACTTGCTGGATACGCACTTTGACGAGGAGGATAGAGAGCTGAAAAACATCGTTCTGCTGGCTATTCTCGTCATTGGGCTCGCTCCTGCGGTGAGAAATACGCTCAGAATGGTTTTGAGTGTTTGAAGCCATATAAATTAAAACATAAATGCAATTGTGGATCGAGCAAAGAATGTGGTTCTGGAACCAAAAGAAACGTTAGAAGTTGTGAGGATGTATATAATTCCAGCAATAGAAACCTCTTCCGAATTTTCAAGCAGGGATGAATAGAAAGAAGACAGCTATTTTAATTTCCATCCACTCGACTTATATATCTGCCACTGCGAACAACTTTTTCGGCTTTCTCAGCTCTTGTCCACTCTTTATTGGCACCATTAGCTCGTCAAGCTTCACAGAATGCACATCGCCCCCCATTCCCAATTGTGACCACACCTCAGCCATCTTATCTGGCATCACCGCTTCCATTAATATACAAACCGCTTTTATTATTTGCAGTACGTTCTTTACTATTTCCCCACACCGTTCCCTGCCTTTTTCGCCCTCCTTTATCAAATGCCAGGGCTCTTCTCGTTGAAAAAAACTGTTTCCAAAGTACGCAAGCATCATCACCGTATCCACGAGCTTTTTGAATTCGTATTCCTCCACCGCACTTATCACTTCCTCCCTCGTATGCTCTATCTGAGCAAAGACCTCTTCTTCTATCTCGCCTTCGGGAACCACACCGAAATTCTTATATGCAAATGAAACAACCCGATGAACAAGGTTTCCCAAAATTGCTACTAACTCGTGGTTCATACGGACATAAAAAGAATCCCAGGAGAAATCCAACTCCTTCGTGTGGCTTGACTGCGCAACTAAATAATATCTTAACGTATCAGGATGGAATCGTTCTAAGAACTCTGTCGCCCAGACCACATTCCCGCGGCTCTTTGAAAACGTCTTTCCATCTATTTTTACCATACCAGAAGCAACAACGGCATCAGGCAGTGAATAACCCGCACCTTTGAGCATCGCAGGCCAGAATATGCAGTGATGATATATGATGTCCGTGCCGATGAAATGCACAATGGTTGCTTTGCTCTCCTTCCAATACTTCCTCCATTCCTTCTCATCTTCTCCCTTTTCTTTTATTAACTCTTCGGTAAAGGAAATATACCCAATAGGGGCGTCAACCCAGACATAAACGACCAGATCATCCCTGCCCGGAAATTTTACGCCCCATTCCAGATTCCTCGTTACACACCAATCGCGCAGTTCCTTTCTCGTCCACTCCTTTGCATAGTTCCTGGCATTCAGAGTACCGCCTAAATTGTCCAGGTATGAGATGAGGAAATCAGAGAAGGAGGAAAGTTTAAAGAAGAAATGTTCCTGCTCCTTGAAGTCTGCTTTGCTTCCACAAATCTTGCATCTCGGCTCCATTATCTCCCCGGGTTCAAGATGCTTACCGCAGCCCTGGTCACATTCATCTCCCCTTGCAATAGCACCACAGTAAGGGCATTTTCCCTCCACATATCTATCCGGTAGAAACCGTCCACAGGTATTGCAGAATGCTTGTTTTGTTTTCTTCTTGTACACGTATCCATTCTCTATCAACTTCTTTACTATCTCTTCCGTCCTCCTGTGGTTGCTTTCCGAATCGGTTCGCCCATAATAGTCGAAATTGACGTTCAAAGCTTGAAACATTCGTTTGAAATGCTCATGATATTTCTCCACTACCGCCTGCGGTGTGATGCCTTGTGCTTCTGCACTCAGCACAATCGGCGTTCCGTGCGTGTCAGAACCGCTAATAAAAATGACGTCATAACCCATTTTCCGTAGCATCCGTACATAAATATCCGCGGGGACATAAGTCCTGAGGTGCCCTATATGGCATTCTCCGTTAACATAGGGCAGAGCAGAGGTTACCAGGACCTGCTTCTCGATTGGGATTTTCATTTGTTCTTGTTTTATTTTTGTACATAAGGTATAACTTCCTTCCATTTTAATTCTTTCAATTAATTCCACAAAAACTGGTCAATTTTGCGGTTCTAAAATCACAGTAAAGCAAATATTCTCAGATAATCACAATTGAGACCGATACTGTCTCCTCCACCGGGGAGAGATAAGAGCGGTAGAGAAAAGAGAAGTGGAGAAGATGATGAGCTGCAAAGGTCCCGATAGAGGATATCTTGTCTATCAATGTCCAAAATGTGGGTCTCAGATAGACTGAAAAATCTCTCGGATATTCGATTATTCATCCCTGCTTGAAAATTCGGAAGATGCTCAATA
>JAODGF010000042.1 GCA_025464645.1 Methanosarcinales archaeon | reverse complement strand
GGTTTTAAGATTTTCTGGGAATCCCTCTTTTAATCGCAACTTTAGAGGCGGCACTGGGCTTGGAGATACACTTTCTGCGAAGGGATATGATTTGTATAAGCCGGTAACGTTATCGCCGCTTGTTAAAATGCATGCAGTGGATTATTTGGTGGTGGTTGTACTTCTTTTATTTAGTTTGTGCTTATTTGGTTTAAAAATTTTTCTTTCAATGGCGTGATTTTAGAACCAGAACTAGCGCTTTGGTAAAGAAATGAGAGAAAAAAGGGCATTTGAATGCTTCATGACAATTTTTATACTTGCTTCACTTCTGACAATAACACACGGAGTCTTTGCTTATTCTGATAACATTGCGTCTTCGAGCTTGCTAATAACCGAAATCTACCCAAACACAGCTACGAAAAACGAGTTAGATGAATACGTTGTTATAACCAATCCCTGCACTCGTTCAGTAAATATCGAAGGCTGGAGCATAACAGATAACGAAGGAAAAATCATATTCCCTCCGTTTAGTCTTGCACCAGGCGGGACAATCTACGTCACAAGAAACGCTTCGGTGTTCGTAGGGCAAATGAGTAACGTAAAAAATTTTCCTGTTTTTGAATACGGCTCTGACTCCGAAGTCAGTCAAATACAAACAGAAGGGCGATTTGCATTACGCAACCGCGGTGACGAAGTGATATTACAAGATAAGCGCGGAAGAGAAGTGGATGTCGTGATATACGGTGATTCCTCTTACAAAGGAGCAGGCTGGCGAGATGAGCCTTTGAGAAAGCCAGGAGAAGGAATGATTTACAAACGAAAAGACCGGGATACAAATCAGTGTAAAGATTGGCTTCTTCTTCCTTTTGGCGCTTCTTATCACGTACCCGAGAGAATCTCCTTCTATGGCTTTGCTACCGCTTTTGTATCGCCAGATTGCAGTTTTTCCGTTCTGCAACGCGAAATAGACAATGCATCGTCCTCTTTGTACGTCAATCTGTACCAGTTTGAGAACCCTTACCTCATGGACGTGGTTCTGGATGCTTTGAATAGAGGAGTGAACGTGTCTTTGCTGCTCGAGGGAAATCCTGTTGGCGGAATTAAAGATGAAGAGTTGTTCATCGCGAAACAGATAAAAGAAAGAGGAGGAGCAGTTCGTTTTTCTGAAGACACGTTCATAAATCATGCAAAATACACAGTCATTGACAATGAAACAGCGATAGTAATGACCGAAAACTGGAAGAATACTGGAATACCCTGTGATAATTCTTTTGGTAATCGCGGCTGGGGCATCGTGATAAAAAACGAGCGAGTGGCTGAATACTTCAAGGAGGTATTTTTTGATGATTTCTACCGCGGTAAAGAGTTTTCAACAGACATAAAGGGTTTTAATTTAAATTTAAAAACTAAAGTCAAGACGATGGAGATACCAGAAGGCTCTTATGCACCTGTTTTTGAGCCACTCACATTATATTGTAATTTTACGCTGACCCCTGTTTTAGCACCCGATGCCGCTATGACGTCAATATTGGATATGATAAACAGCGCAGAAGAAAGTGTTTTTGTACAGCAGTTCTCAACCGGAAGATTCTGGGGTGATGAAGCTAACCCCTTTATTGCTGCTCTGATAGAAGCTGCGAGAAGAGGATGCGAAGTAAAAGTGCTGCTGGACTCCAGAGATTACAATCTAAATAATTGGAATGACAATGATGAAGCAATAGCATGGATGAATGAAGTAGCGAGCAGAGAGAATCTGGAATTGGAAGCGAAATTAGCTGATTTGGACTCGTTAGGGCTTGCTAAAATACACAACAAGGGATTAATCGTGGATGGTGAAAAAGTGCTTATAACATCGCTGAATTGGAATGCAAATTCCATTTATAATCGGGAAGCAGGGATAATATTAGAGCACGAGGGAATAGCTTCCTTTTACAAGCACGTTTTCCTCCACGACTGGAACGTGCCGGTGAAGGGAGGAAGCGAAGAAGGAGCACAAAAAATGAGAATCGTGTGGGTGGCATTGACGCTGATTATTTCTTTCGCTATTTTCTGGGTGGTCAAGTGGTATAAAAGGGTATAGCTAAGCAGAAGATGCTCAATAGATTGTGGAAAATTACAAATCACAAGCACCGCTTCAGGACATACACCTATCCGCCAAAACAAACCCTCGCTAAACCGCAAAAACGCCAATAACATCCCCTCTCGTTATTAGCCCGACCAATTTCCCTTCGCCATCTACCACCGGGAGCCGGTTAAAATCGTGTTTATGCATTAACCGTGCAGCATCTGAAATAGAGTCTTCAGGTGAAATCGTTACCGGCTTTTTTGTCATCACGTCCTTTACATAGCCCTCGAACAGGGTGTCTATCTCATCCGGGATTTTCTTTACCTTCTTCATGTAGCTGGATAGAGAGAACACCGGGAAAGGATTAAGTGGGTCTATATCCGGGAAGGGAATCGTTGCAGTCAATTTCATTATGTCTGCTTCACTGATTATACCGATAACCTTTCTCTGGTCATCAATCACCGGTGCACCGCTAATTCTATTCGTTCTGAGCGTCTCAGCTACGTGACGGACCTTATCGTGAGGCGTGAATGAGATTACATCT
The DNA here is from genome assembly GCA_025464645.1 of Methanosarcinales archaeon. GTDB lineage: Archaea > Halobacteriota > Syntropharchaeia > Alkanophagales > Methanospirareceae > QMVO01. Next base: position 1,824 of record JAODGF010000042.1, on the reverse strand, counting down.
GTCACCATCAGTTCCTTGACTCTAACATTTGTTTTTGATTGCATTTCTCTTAAATTATGTTTCATATAGTGACCCGATTATGTCTGCTCTGGCAACTATTCCAACCAGCTTACCTGCTTCATCCACAACGGGTAATCTATTAAATCCCGTTGAGTGCATAATCTGTGCTGCATCGTCAATTAACGCATCTGGCGGTATAGTCTTGGGATTTTTTGACATTACGTCCTTTACTTTCGTCTTACTCGCTTTTTCCATATCTTGCTCTATATCATGTAAGTCCTCGCCAAATAGATGTATAAGGTCATGAGCCGTAAAGATGGGTGTGTACCAGTGAAAATTCTCCAGGAGCTTTAGAATATCTGCCTCACTAATCACTCCAACTACTTCCTCCTGCTCATTGAGAACTGGAACCCCTGCTATTTTATTCTCTTTTAATACCGTCGCAACATCCAGTAATGAATCGTTCTCCCGTGCCGTAATTACCTTTCTTGTCATAATCTCTTCAACTTTCTTTTTCATTTCTACATCCCGCTCCTTATGCCCAGCATTTTTCTTATCAATTGCGTTAATGGTATTGAGCATGCGATATACCAGAGTAACCAATAAGGCATTCTCAAACGGATTATAAAAAACTCCGAAAGTTCCTTCACACCTATCAAGGGAAAAACTACACTCACTCCTGATAGGTTTACACTCGCGTATTGCCACATCCACATGAATATAGGTAGAGTAATAATCATAATATAAGCCATGGGCTTAAATTGCTGCCTCATCATCTCGCCAGAAAATTGTGTTTGCTTTCTCATCACCTCAGCTCTCCTCTTTTCTATTTTCTTTATCTTATGTTTGTTGTCTTCCTTTTTTGCCTCCATTAATTCGCGCTGAAGCGCCCTTATCTGCTTTTGATACTCCTTTGACTTTTCCATCAGCTCCCAATTCATGGTGTATTTCTGTATCACTGAGGTATAGACGCCTGTAATAACCGATAAGATGAGTATAGTAATTAAAAAATTTTCTGGACGCACAAACTTAGCGAGGGGACCAAGGACAACGTCCAGGACTGCAGCCACTTCTTCTCGATATGATAACGAAGCAAGCATGACGAAAAACCCTAAACCCATAGCTGCTCCTTCTGCAATCTTTTTCACCTGCTCTTTCTTTCGCTGTATCGCTCTTTCTTTCTTTACCATCACTAATCTATATATTTTAGTATTTAAATACTTGTACTTGTTGGATATGGTGCTTGAGTTAAAAATCCCCATGACCATCCTCCACATCCGAGGGAATGTAATAAGATAATATGAATAACGGAAAGATAACCTTAAGACAGCTTGAGACGCATCTTTTCAAAGCTGCCGACATTCTCAGGGGGAAGATGGACGCCTCTGAGTATAAGGAATATATCTTTGGCATGCTCTTTTTAAAGCGTGCATCAGATGTTTTTAAAGCAAAAAGGGCAGAATTAAGAGACAGATTCAAAGCTCAGGGTTTTTTGATGAACAGATTAATGAACTTTTAGAAGACCCTAATTCATATGGCGATACCTTCTTTGTTCCCGAAAGAGCAAGATGGCAAATTATTCGTAACTTAAAGGAAGATGTTGGTAATCAAAAGTTTTATCAACAACCTTTTATAAAAAGTTTGATCAAAAATGCTTCGCAGCTTCGCGGAAAGAAATCTTTACCAAAGAAACAATCATAAATTATTTTATTTTTTTTTAGTTTGCGGATAGTGCCGAACCCGATTTGAGCGAGCGCTGCGGTGATAAGGCGGTCGGCACTGGTCAGCGGAAGCTATGCAGGGGTCTTCATAACCTTCATAGTG
>JAODGF010000041.1:243-9947 GCA_025464645.1 Methanosarcinales archaeon | reverse complement strand
GTAAAGATACAGAGATATAAGGGTCTGGGAGAGATGAATCCAGAGCAGTTATGGGAGACCACGATGAATCCTGCTACAAGGGGTATAAAGCAAGTGGCTCTGGAGGATGCCGCAGAGGCGGACTGGTTATTTACGGTGCTGATGGGAGAAGAGGTGGAACCGAGAAGGAAGTTTATACAGGACCATGCGAAGGAAGTGATGAATTTGGATGTGTAATAAGGCACTTTTTTCGTCTATCCCGGATGAAATTTATCCATATCGAATCTTCTCAGTAGCAATGCATTTCCAACCACCGTAATGTCGCTCAAAATCATGGCAACAGCAGCAAGCATGGGGGAAAGGACAAGGATATGAAGTACAGGATACAAAACCCCCCCTGCTATTGGGATTGCCGAGCCATTATACAAAAATGCGAAGAACAAATTCTGTTTGATTTTTTCCATCGTCTTCTTGCTTAACTGCAATGAACAACTTACCTCACTTAGAGCTTCTCTGGTCAACACTATATCCCCTGCTTCTATTGCGATATCGGTTCCGCTTCCTATTGCTATTCCTATATCTGCCTGACTCAGGGCAGGGGCGTCATTTATGCCATCCCCAACCATCGCAACAATTTTACCCTGAGCTTGCAGGCTTTTAATCGCAGAAGCTTTCTCTCCCGGCAGCAGTTCAGCAAGGACTTTGTCTATATTCAGTTCTTCACCAATTGCCTTCGCTGTTCTCGTATTGTCCCCGGTAAGCATGATTATTTCCAATCCTTCTCTTTTCAATTCTTCTATCGCTTCACGAGCACCTTCCTTCACGAGGTCGGCAACAGCAATTATGCCTCTGACTTCTCCATCCACCCCAAGGCTCATAACTGTTTTGCCCTGCTCTTCCAGACTTTCTATTTTAGCTTCAACATGCCTTAGCTCGATTTCGTCTTCTTTCATAAGCTTCCTGTTACCGAATGAGATGCGATGACTATTATACTCCGCCCTTATGCCCTTTCCCGGAATCGCGATAAACGAATCTGCCATGGGTATTTCCACCCCTTTCTCCTTTGCACTTCGGATTATTGCATCCCCTATTGGATGTTCTGACCCCATCTCTGCGATGGCAGCGAATTTCAGTATCTCTGCTTCTTTGCTTCCTACTGCAACGACATCTGTGACTGCTGGTGTTCCCTGCGTCAGCGTGCCTGTCTTGTCAAATACGACAGTATCAAGCCGGTAAACATTTTCCAGCGCTGAACCGGATTTGAACAAAATCCCGTGTTCCGCACCTTTACCTATGCCTACCATTACCGCGGTGGGAGTGGCAATTCCTAAAGCACAGGGGCAGGCAACCACCAGCATAGCGACGAAGATCGTAAGTGCAAAAAGGAGTGGTACGCCGATTATAAAATACCATACCCCAAAAGCAGTCATGGCCGAGAGTACTACCCCCGGAACGAAGTAAGCGACCACGCGGTCGGCGATTCGCTGTATCTTCGGTTTTGAACGCTGAGCATCCTCCACCATTCTGATTATTTGTGCCAGCACGGTATCTTTTCCCACCTTCTTCGCCTCGATTTTCAACATGCCACTTCTATTTATTGTTGCTCCAATCACCTCATCTCCACTTTTCTTCTCCACTGGCATGGATTCACCGGTAATCACCGATTCATCAACCGAAGAGTATCCTTCAATAACAATTCCATCCACTGGTATTCTTTCCCCTGGTCTGACTACTACAATATCTCCAACACAGACATCCCCTGCCGGAATATCCTGTTCCTTACCATCTCTTATTATTGTAGCCTTTCTGGGAGCAAGCCCCATCAGCTTTTTTATCGCCTCTCCTGCTTTGCCAGCCGATATGTTCTCCAGTAGCATCCCCAGCGTTATAGTGGTGATAACAGTAGCAGAGGCATCATAGAATGTAGGAGCATGGATGAAGAAGGTAGCGACGACACTATAAAGGTATGCGGTTGTCGTGCTGAGCACCACAAGAGTATCTACGGTTGCGATTCTATTCCTTAAGGCACCATAAGCGCGTCTGTAAAAAGGCAGCCCCACTACGACCTGGACCGGCGTGGCTAAGAAGAAGAGCAGAAGTTTATCCTGCGGGAATTCAAGGAATAGCTCAATAAGCACAATGGGGATTGTGAGAATAAGTCCGAGTAAGAAAACCCGCCACTCTTTCCACCTCCCCACCTTCTCTTCTTCCTCCTCAAATCTTTTAACCTTATAACCAGCGTGTTCAACTGCATTTATGAGTTCTTTCAATTCCACTCGATTCGGGTCGTATTCCAGGCTTGCTTTTCTGGTAGCGAAATTGACGCCTGGATTCGAGACGCCATTTAATCGAGAAAGGCTTTTCTCAATTGTAGCTGCACAGCTCGGGCAATTCATACCTTCTATTTGCAAAACTACTTTCTTATTCCTCGTCATTTTATCTCCAGCATCCTTTCAATCGCTCTACGTGCTTTCAACGCTATCTCCTTCTGCACTACCACCCGTGGCTTCTCCGACTCCAAAGCGTGTTCCACCTTCTTCTACGTATGCATTTTCATCTGCGGGCACATAGCGCTTTTAGAGAGGGGATAGAACCTTTTTCCCTGTGTCTCCTTTTCAAGCCCGTATAAAAGCCCGACTTCTGTCCGCTATACTTTCATCTATGTTGCCATTATCCTCGAAACGTATTTCGCCAGCGCTACAATCGTCAGTATAGGAGGTGCACCAGGCGCCGCTGGAAGCACGGATGCATCCACCACGTATAACCCGCTCACTTCGGTCTCCAGATTTTTATCAACCGCGATGCCAATCCTTGCAGTTCCTCCGGGATGCGCACCTCTTAATGGTGTGGATACGAAGGTTGAAGGGTCTGCGCCTGCTTCCTCTAAAATAGACCCAGCAATGGAAGCCCCTTCGGTAAGAAGGACGGCATCCCTGTTTGTTACGCCCTTCTCTACCTTTTCATCCACAACCCCCACCCCCTCGTCCTTTATTTTCACCATCATTCCGAGGATGTCACCTGAAGAAGCCTTTAATCCCCTTTTCTCCATTTCATCCACAAGATGCCCGGAGAAATGAGGAGAAAGGAGGAAATCCGCAAATTTTATGACCGCATTCATAGTTACTTCCTTGTTAAACCCTATTCCCTTGAGAATCCCACCAATCGTTATAAATGTATCAACGAATAAAGAATTTGAAGTGGTGGGAAGCCCAAGCTTTTTCAATAATTGAGGTGTCTCTAAGGCTCCTGCGGAAAGAACAACGGTGTCATCCGAAAATACCCTATCCCCGCTTCTCACTCCCTTCACCTCTCCGCTCTTCACCATCACTTCATCCACAGGTATCCCCGTAATTATCTTTGCACCCTTTCTTTCTGCTTCCTTCACAAAGCTGAGCGCAGACCATTTTGCACCCTCGGGGCAGCCGAATGTGCACCTTCCCTCTGGTTTACATTTATCGGGGTCTATAAACTTGGGTATTGGCTTCACATCTAAGCCAAGATTCTCGGCTGCTTCTATAATCCTCCTTGTCCCATCACCACACAAAGAATCAGGGAGAACACTAACCCCAAGCTCCTTCTCGGCTTCATCAAATTCACTTTTCAGATCAATCCCCATCTGTTTTAATTCCTCTTCCAGGCACCTCACCCCATTCCCAGCAGATACAGTGGTAGTTCCACCCAAACAGATAGTCCTCATAACTTTTACTTCGGAATCAACGTTCGAATAGTGTTTGAAGGCATCCTTCTCCTCTATCTCTGGTCCTTTTTCTATCAGTGTTACCGCTACATCCTTAGCAGCCAGTTCCTTCGCTACCGTTGCCCCGCCAGCACCCGAACCCACAACTATTACCATGCTTTGTTTATTCCCTAATTAATTATATCATCAATTGTTTCAACCAAAAAAATCATGTGATGCATACATAGGAAATATAAAATGCTAAAAGACCTTGTGATCTCAATGCGCCCGAAGCAATGTTATAATAAGAACCTGATTTTATTCGTCGGCATCGTATTCTCGCTGAATCTGCTGAATCTCCGGATGTGGGTGAACGTTATCGCAGCCTTCGCTATCTTCTGCATGCTCTCAGAAAGCGAATACATCATAAATGATATTATAGACGCCGAGAAGGACAGGAAACATCCGACGAAGCGGGAGAGACCAATCGCATACAAATAAAAATGTATCGTGATAAAATGAACACAATAATCATAGGAGCGGGCTTATCAGGATTATGTGCAGGTTATGAACTACCAAAGAAAGGGATAGATGTAGCCATTTTTGAAAGCAAGAACATAGGAGGCTTAGCGTCCAGTTATCATGTAAATGATTACCACATCGAGAAATATTATCATCACATATTCAGATCAGATGAAACAATTTTGAAACGGGGAATTTCCTGAATATAAAGAGGTGAAGGAATGGGATCCGTATTGAAAATTGGAAGTTCAAGCAGGATTTTCATTTAAATATAATTTAATCTTGTGAAATCTCGTGGTTTTTTATAATTTATAATGTATAATAATATAATCAAATGTGCGCAGGTGGTCGAGTCCGGTAAGGCCCCCGACTGCAGATCGGGAGATCGTGGGTTCAAATCCCTCCCTGCGCTTGGTATCAAAAATGGTGCTAAACGTTTATAACACACTTATACGGAAGAAAATGCCTTTTATACCGCGTAAAGGCAATAAAGTTCAGTTATTCGTATGTGGACCCACGGTATATGACTATTCTCACATTGGTCATGCACGCACTTATGTGGCTTTTGACGTGATAGCACGCTATCTACGATACAAAGGCTACAATGTATTCTATCTTCAAAATATTACTGATATTGACGATAAGATCATAAACCGGGCTCATGAAGAAGGAGTAAGCTGGAAAGAACTATCAGATAAATATACAAAGGCTTATTTTGAAGATGTTCAAGCCTTACGAATAACCAGTGTAAATAAATACGCTCCTGCTACACAGTACATTGATGCGATTTTAAGGCAGGTAAGAACTCTTCTTGAAAAGGGGTATGCATACAAATTAGAAGACGGCATTTACTATGACGTTTCGAGGTTCAAGGATTACGGAAAGCTGTCAGGACGCACAGTTGAGGAGGCTGAAGATACCGTTTCACGAATAGACGAAGTAATAGGGAAGCGGAATAAAGCAGATTTTTGCCTTTGGAAACTTCTAAAGCCTGGGGAACCGTATTGGGAATCTGAACTGGGGAGAGGTCGACCTGGCTGGCATATAGAGGATACAGCAATAACAGAGACTGAGTTTGGACCGCAATATGATCTTCATGGCGGCGCACAAGACCTGATTTTTCCGCATCACGAAGCGGAGATAGCACAGATGGAAGCTGCGAGCGGAAGAGAGCCAATGGTAAAATATTGGTTGCACACAGGTTTCCTGAAGGTGGGGGGAAAGAAGATGTCAAAGTCGCTTGGCAACTTTATAACGATTCGAGACGCATTAAAGAAGTGGGATGTGGATACTATGCGGCTGATGCTTCTTTCAACGCATTATCGCAGTCCTATAAACTATACGGAGACTGCAATGGAGCAAGCAAAGAATAGCTTAAATTATATACGTGGTGCAACCAGGGCTGCGAAGAAGGAAGTAGATGTAAAAAAGTGGATTGAAAAGTTCGTAGATGCGATGGATGACGACTTCAACACACCGAAGGTTGTAGCTCTACTTCTTGAAATGGCGAAGCGAATAAACAAAACTGAGGAGGAACTCTCACCTGCGATTTATGAAATAGGAGAGGTTCTTGGAATTGATTTCAGATGGAAAGAAAGACCTCTGCCTCCTGAATTGATGCGGTTGATTAAGGAGCGAGAGGAGCTGCGGAAACAAAAAAGATGGAACGAAGCTGACAGAATTAGAGAAGAACTGAACAAAAGAGGGATAATGTTGAAAGATACACCTGAAGGAACTGAATGGTAAATTTCGTTTTGGCATGATTTAGTTGTTGGGGGAGACGAGGATTTTGAGAAGGTTAATGTTCCTCAGATGAAGGTGAGATAAATGAAAATAAGGGGTATGACTAACAAATGTTTTCCGAGAAAAAAGAGGGAACCACGAGGATATTAGTGCCGGCACTACCCACAAAGTCAATCTTTTACAATCCAAAAATGGAACTGTGCAGGGACATAGATATAGCAGGAGTAGCTGCTTTTCTCTCTTCTCTACCTTCACCGCAGGCACCTCTGACATATATAGACGCGCTTGCAGGTACAGGCGTGAGAGGTATTAGGGTAGCGAATGAAGTTGGACTGCCCGTGGCTATTAACGACCGGAGCAAGCCCGCTTACGAACTCATAAAACGGAATATAGAGCTGAATGAAATAGTAGAAAGAGCAAAGGCGTATAACGAGAATGCGAATGTGCTCTTACTGCAGAATAACTACGATTTAGTGGATATAGACCCTTTTGGGTCGCCAGTTCCGTTTCTGGATGCTGCTTGCAAATCGGTAAAGAAGCTGTTGCTGATTACTGCGACAGATACCGCGCCGTTATGCGGCGCTCATTCCGGTGGCTTGAGAAAGTATGCAGCAAAACCTATTAACACCGAGTATCATCCCGAGATGGCAACTCGTATTCTCTTAGGTAGAGTAACGAGAGACCTGTGCAAATATGACCGGGCGATACAGCCACTGCTATCTTATTCCAGGTCGCATTTCATAAGAATTATCGCACGAGTGGAAAAAGGAGCGAAGAAAGCAGATGACCGCATGAAAAGGCTTGGTTTCATCGCCCATTGCTTCTCCTGTGGCAATAGATTCGTTCTTTCGTGCTCTGATATGCTGGAGATGAACGTGAAGAAGAAATGCGAGGTCTGTGGTGCTGCGAAAATGCGGATTGCAGGTCCATTATATGTAGAAGCGATAAAAGAGAAGAGGTTTTGCGAACAGGTGCATGAAGAGTTGGTAAAAAGAGAGCTGGGTAAGAAGAAAGAAGCGATGAAAATCGTTGCGACATGCATAGATGAGCTGGATATACCTTTTTATTATGAGCATCATGTGATTTGCAAGGCTTTGAAAGTTCCTCCACCGCCTATTTCCTCCTTAATTGATGCTTTGCACTTAAGCGGTTTTTCTGCAAGCAGAACCCATTTCTCGGATACCGCATTAAAGACAGATGCGAGGATAGATGATATTCTAAATTTAAATTTGAAAAGCCGAAAATTGTAAACTTATCATGGGAGACACAAATTAACAATGCAAGAAAAACAAACACCTGCGCATATATTTAGGGCGTATGACGTAAGGGGGATTTATAATGAGGACCTGCATCCAGAGACGATGCTAAAGATAGGGGTTGCTCTGGGAACGTATGCAGAAGAAAGAGGCGAAAAGAGCGTGGTTGTGGGTAACGACATACGAGCTACTTCTCTTTTACTTTCGAATGCGTTTATCTCTGGTTTACTTTCGTCGGGTATGGATGTGACCTGCGCAGGAACAACCCCATTTGGTCTTTGTGCTTTCTCCGGATGGCGGCTCAAAAGGGATATCATCGCGTATGTGACCGCATCACATTTACCACCGGAATGGAATGGCGTGAAGCTATACACAGGAGAAGGAATAGGGTTTTCCGCAGAGGAAAACGAGAAGATAAGGGATATAGTGCTTGGGGGAAAAGGAAAAAGGGTTTTGTGGAGTGAGGTTGGCAGCTATCATGAAATAGATTTGAGAGATGAATATATAGAATACATAGCAAAGAGATTTGATGGTAACATCTTTGAGGGTAAAAAAATCGTGCTGGATTGTGGAAACGGAAGCATGGGACTGGTAACGCTGGACGTGATGAGTCGTGTAAAACTAAAGACCGATGCGCTGTTTCTAAATCCTGACCCCTCCTTTCCCAATAGACCCTCTGAACCCGCAGATGCGAGTTTAGAAGCTTTAAAAACAGAAGTAAAACGAAAAAGAGCAGATTTTGGCGCTGCTTTCGATGGCGATGGAGATAGAGTGGCAATCATAGACGATAAAGGAAGAATGCTGAGCGCAGACCAGTGTGGCGTTATCGTAGCGAAAGAGCTATTGGAGGAGAAAAGGGGAATTGTATTAGCAAATGTTGAATGCTCCATGCTTGTCGAGCGCGAGTTAGAGCCCTTAGGTGCTAAAATAGAACGAATACCGGTTGGGCATACTTTCTTGACATTAGAAGCGAAAAAAAGGGATGCACTGCTCGGTATAGAATCAAGCGGGCATTACGTTCTGCCTTCTTTTTTCCCGTTTGACGATGCGATGATAATCCCGCTAAAAATAGCGGAGGTGCTGGCTAAAACAGGGAAGAAGTTATCAGAGCTTGTGGACGAGCTGCCAAAGTTTCCAAAGGAGCGAAGGAACCTGGACTGTAAAGACAAAGTGAAGTTTGAAGCAATGCGTGTTCTCGCTGACCGTTTAGCAATTGAATATGGCGCCGATAGAATAAATACGATGGATGGAATAAGAATAGACCTGAAAGAAGAGGGGTGGGTACTTATAAGGGCTTCCAATACTTCGCCTTTGATAAGAGTAACGGTGGAAGGCGCGACGGAGGAGATAAAGGAGAAGTTGATGGAGAGGTTCGTTGAGGTCACGGCGGATGTGATAAGGAAGTTGAGATTATGAATCAAGAAGCGGAGGTAAAAATCGGGAAGAAATTTGCAACGTCCTTTTTGCTCCCTTCTCTGGGTGTTGAGGTAGCTGGAGCAGCGAAAGCTCTCGAAAATCTGAAAGAAGATGAGTTCTACTGCTCAAACTTCACATCCTTGAATGCTTGTGGGTTCTCACATCCCTCGAAAGAAAAAAAGTTGCGATTGACATGGAGACCGTTGAGACTGGTTTGAAGAGCATAGAACGCAGCTATAAAAGGGTCGTAGAGGACGCCGAAGTTTTCCTCGAGGCTTTGAAGTTGAGGAAAGCCGGGCATACTGACTTCATAGATTCCTTGCTCTATGCGATTTCGCTCAGGGGAGGCTTGAAATTTTTGCCATTCGACACAGAACTCAAAGAATTCGTGCAGAAAAAAAGGGTTTGAAGATACCATTTTAGTCCCCGAGGTATGAAACGACTAAGAAGAATATGCTGGATTCATGGCATTTTTCACATGCTCATATTCAAAAATTACTGTTATTTCCTCCCCGATAGTGCTATCTGGTCGGTCCGGCATTTAAGACCGCTCTTCTCTTATCTTCACTCATTTACCGTAAAGTCCCCATTCCGCATCATTTAACAGGTTCTCTTCCACCGCAGAGTATCTTATCTCTCGTATTCTTCTGATTGCTTCATCTTTCCTTCTCCTCCCTGAGTGTGATAAGACCTTCTTCAACATATTCCAGATCGGTGTCAGCCAATTTTCTGGTATTTCTAAAAATCTCATTAAAATACTCCCTAATTTCCTTTACATTCGGCGAGTCTGTTTCACTCACACTAACATCAAATGCAGAACCCCTTATTTTTGGTATTAATTCTTTCTGGCTCTCAAGGTTATCAATCAGCTTCAGCTTCAATGATTCCCTCGATTCATAGCTCATTTCATCATCTGAGGTGATGGAATATATCAGGTTAATCTCCTCCTCTTTCAGTGCCACCATGTTCTTGAGGTCGTTACTGAAGCCTATCCGTTGCCCGATGATTTCTCCCCATGTGTAACTTGCTCCCATCATATTCTCCAAAATTTTATTGTATGCTTCCATATCTGTTCTGAAATCTTTAGCTAAATTGATCAGGCTCAAGAATTC
>JAODGF010000041.1:0-166 GCA_025464645.1 Methanosarcinales archaeon | reverse complement strand
TCATAAATTCCTTTTGTGATCTTAGCCTCTGAATACAACTTAGCGAAGGTTTCATCCTCAAGATGCTTGACATTGGGCAGTTTTCCTTCAAATCTATAAATGAAGCCGTCCGGGAAGATAACGAAGACAGTGCCAAGGTTAATCATTTTACATGCAGCATCGTTCA
>JAODGF010000175.1 GCA_025464645.1 Methanosarcinales archaeon | reverse complement strand
ATCTTTCTTTCGCCTCGCAGTATGCCTTTGTCGTCTTCAAAGACAACTATTTGCAGCCTATATCCACCTTCCTTCGGGAGCTTCAAGTAAGTGTTCACGGATTTTGTCTCCCTTCTGCCTATTTTCCCCACTCTCGTCTCGTTAGAAGCGACAAGCAAATTCGTATCCGCATCGTATGCCTTAACCAAAACAGCCACTTCTCCTGATTTTGCATCCCCGCTATTATCCAGATACGTGGTCACATTTAGCAATACATCGGCAATACCAAGCGCTTCCGCAGATATGTCAACATCCGCAATTGCTATTTCAGACAGGTCGTATGATTTTAAACCGCCACCAATCGTTGCTACTAATGCAATAAGCACTAAGAATGCAAACACCACCGCGACTGTTGCAATTGCCTGTTGTTTTCCCTGCATGTTCATATCCTTTCTTTATTTTCCTACCTTTATCTTTATAAGATGAACCTTTTAAAAACAATGAAAAAAGATTTAGTAAGAAGGAAGTGGAGGTGAAAGGGAAATGGAGATAAAATGGCATGGACATGCTTGTTTTGAGATGATAAGCGAGAATGGGAAAGTAATAGTTACAGACCCTTATGACGAAAGCATAGGGTATCCGGTGCCTGAAGTAACAGCGGATGTTGTCACGGTTAGCCATGAACATTACGACCATAACAATGTAGCTGCGGTGAAAGGCGAGCCAGAAGTGGTAAGGGGCGCTGGAGAGCATATTATTGAAGGAATGAGGTTATATGGGGTTAAAACATACCATGATACATCAAGAGGAGCAGAAAGGGGCGAGAATACCGTATTTTTATTCGATGTGGATGAGATGAGATTATGCCATTTAGGCGATTTGGGGCATGTTTTGGAAGAGAGCCAGTTAAGAAGCATTAGGGAGAAAGATATAGATGTTCTGTTCATACCTGTCGGTGGTGTGTACACCATAGATGCGAAGGACGCTAATAAGGTGCTGGAGCAGTTAGAGCCGAAAATAGCAGTTCCTATGCATTTTAAGACGCCTCCTCTGCGATTGAACATAAAAAGTGAGGATAAATTCCTGAAAGGGAAGAAGCGAGTGAGAAGGGAGAGGAAGCTTTCGCTTCGCAAAGGGGATTTGCCAGAAGAGCCCGAGATAGTGGTACTGGATTGGAGGCACTGATACGAGGAATACAGTGTTGACAAATCCTTTGATTTTCTTATACCTTGGTGGTCTAAAATGTTTGATATATAGAAATTATTTGATAAATATTATGCTAAGGGAACCATGATGGGGGAAAAGAACATAGCAACCACAGAACTAACGGTAACCGAAAAGCGGGTTTTACTGGCTCTCGGAGAGGACAGTGGCAAGTGGAACCAAAGGAACCTGTCAGAGAAAACAGGCATAAATGAAGATGCAGTGATGCAAACTGCTTTTATGCTCGCTCAGAGAGGGCTTTGCGGGATAAAGGAGGAGAAGAAGGTTTATTATCGCTTAACTGAGGAAGGAGAGGAGTACGCAGAGAAAGGTCTGCCGGAGCGAAGGGCACTGGAGTTTTTGATAGATAGGAACGGAGCAACTATTGAAGAATTGAAAACGGTGCTTGGCGGAAGGGTGAATATTGCAACAAATTGGCTACTGAAGAAAAGATGGGCGAAGATAGAGAAAAAGGACGATAAAAGATTTTTAATACCGACAATAGTCCAGGAGGAGTTACCTTCAGGCATTGATGAAGAAATACTGAAAATTGTTAATGAAGGGGAAACGGAGTGGGAAGTATTGTTGGAACAACTCAAACCAACAAAAGAAGTAGAAATTAACGGCTTTTTGACTCAGTTGATTTCGAGGAACTTATTAGAGATACACTCGCGTGTAGAGCGAAGAATATCAATTACAGAAGCAGGCAAGGAGATTCTATCGCAAGGTATCTCATTTGAGGAGGAAATAGCGCAACTTACACCAGAACTCTTAAGAACCGGCTCGTGGCGAGGGCGTAAATTCAAGCGATACGATGTGAATTTACCATCAAAAGAAATTTTCCCTGCAAAGATACATCCATATCAGCGGATTTTAGACCAGATGAGGCGAATTTTCACGGAGATGGGATTCGTAGAAATAAAAGGAGAAGTAGTCCAGAGCGCATTTTGGAATTTCGATGCATTATTCGTGCCGCAAGACCATCCGGCACGAGAGATGCAGGACACGTTTTACCTGGCAACGAGAAAGCCGATAGACGCACCAGAGGAATTGATAAAAAATGTCGCACAGATGCATGAGCACGGTGGCTCGTTGAACTCCACAGGTTGGGGAGGTAAATGGAAGAGGGAGTTAGGGGAAGAACTGCTGCTGAGGACGCATACCACTGCTGTTACCTTGAGCTATCTGGCATCACATCCAGAGCCGCCAGTGAAGGTCTTCTGCATTGACCGGGTTTATCGCCGTGAGACAATTGACCCCACGCATATTCCTGAGTTCGACCAGTTAGAGGGGATTGTTATGGACAAAGGCGTGACATTCCGCAACTTGCTGGGCTGTCTCGCGACATTCTACAAAAAGATGGGGTTTCCTTCGATACGATTTCGTCCCGGCTATTTCCCTTATACCGAGCCATCAGTGGAAGTGGAGGTGTATATGAGAGAGAGGGGATGGATAGAATTGGGTGGTGCAGGTATATTCCGCGAAGAGGTAACGAATCCAATAGGTGTGAAATATCCTGTTTTAGCTTGGGGGCTCGGCATCGGTCGGCTTGCTATGATTAGGCTGGGGCTAACTGACATAAGAGATTTGTATCA
>JAODGF010000174.1 GCA_025464645.1 Methanosarcinales archaeon | reverse complement strand
CAAACTTTTCTAAAGTTTGTTGCATAAAGAGACGTGCTATGCAACGGCGTTAGACAAAGAAGGGGCAATTGTGGATAGAAGAGAGTTCAAGAACGAGAGAGAAGAATGGGTGAAGTTTGTTGAGGGGATACCGGGGGATTCAAAGGTGGCAATAGAGGCATGTTCCTACTGGTATCCTGTGTGCGTCTTTCTTGAGGATCGGGGTATAGAGATGGTGTTGTCACACCCGAGCAAGACGAGGATAATCGCAGAAGGAAAGATAAAGACGGACAAGATAGATAGTAAGAACCTTGCAAAACTACTGAGAGCGGATTTCCTACCGCAGTCATACATACCAAGCAAAGGGATAATAGAGGTAGTCGAAAAATATGGGGAAGATTTTTTCATAGGTGGGGCTTCAAATTTCACAGGGGCTATTCCTTCACCACAACCTTTATTTTCTTCCCTTTGAGTTTATCATAAAGTAACCTTCCAACTGGTATCTCTACCACGTTTCCCATGATCTGGATTTTCGTATCGAAATCAACCTCTTCAACAAGCTCTGATAGATTAGATTCTACTGCAAGACCTCCCTTGATCATCTGTATCTCATTCAGAGGTGCGTTTAATAGATCTTCTACCGCCTTTATCTCCACTTCTTTAACCCTTCTATCCTCAAATTTTACCATGTATATAATTTACCTCTTCTCTTTATATAACTTTTTCTCATGCCTATTTGCATCCCTTACTGTTTTAATCCCACATTCCGCACTTTAATATTTCAAAAACCATTATTCTCTGATTTCCAGAAAGCTATGAACCTGTCAAATAAGATTCATCATGCATTCTCGTTCGTATGTGCATATTATCCTCCTTATTCCTCCTTTTGTCTTGATTTAGCATGAAAAAGAAGCTGATGTGGAATAACGGTGCCTTCGTTTTTGCATTGCCACGTTCCTCAGTAATACGTAAAAGACTCTTATCCATAACCGGTGCAATACATCCTCTCATACTCACGACCGAGCAATGCGAGGATTTTTCTGTGAATCGGTCTTAAGTTCAAGACCGCCACCATCTTTGATCCTCTGTAAAGGACGGTAATACCCTCAAACACCTGAAAAACACGCCTTATCGTTGGTTTCTTTGTTGGCTTATTCTTTTGATCCGGGATTGTCTCGTTTTCGAGTTCCAGTGCTCCCCGCAACTTGTGCTCCGCTAAGCTGTACACCATGAGCGCAAGCCCCATTACCATTACCATCGCAACTATCCGGTCTTCGTTCTTCAGAAACATACTATGGGCAAAGAACAGGGGGTCTTTTAGGAATCTGAACCCCCTCTCCGCATGCTGCTGCTCCTTGTAAGCCGTGAGCGCTTCTTCATCACTCAGCTTCTTGCTGTCCAATTCGTTTGTAGCAACGATGAATTTCCCCTTTCTCAGCGTTTCCTTCTCTATTGCGGATTTATCCTTCTCAAACTCCACTTTTATGCGGTAGACCGTCTGAGTTGGTTCGTCTTTTCCGGGTCTCCCCCGCCCCTCGCTCTTTTTCTTCTTTCTCTCCTCAACCTCTATCGCACTTATTTTGTGGTATTTCCACCGCTTTTCCTTCTTCCGTGCATCCTTCAGCCCGTCCTTCTCGCTGTAGAACTCTTGATTGGAGAGATGCCATACCTCTTTCTCTACCTGCTCTTTCTCCTTCTTTATCTTCTTTTCCAGCGTTTTCGTCTCTCTCGCAAACGCTTTCTCCGAGAATACCACTACCCAGCGCTGCTTTACGCCGCCGTATTCCACCCCGATGCTGAAGAGGCGGTAACCAGCGAGAGCGGTGCTGCACATTTTTTCCGTGTCCGCATTTTCCAGCACTTCTTTCGCTTCAGATAACGTTTCCGGGACCCTCGTTATCCACTTGTAGCTCTCGGAAATTTCTCCCAGATTCTTCTCCGAATAAAACGCACTGTCCCACACCCATATTTTGTCTTCGCCCCACTTCTCCCGCAAGGAAGTGCCATATTCCTTCACTATCTCCCTGAAATGGTTCTTGTCCGAGGTATTGCCGTTTAAAGCCTGTATAAAAACGGGCAAGTCATCAGACATGACCAGAGAAATGACGAATTGCTTCAGGTCAGGTCGGTGGTCCTTGGAGAAGCCATAGGTTATCTTTATTGGGGCAGCGTCCAGATCGCCTTCTTCATGCTTGTATTCTCCTTGAAGGCTCATCGTGGTGGTGTCATTGTGCCAGAATCGCCCTTCGTACTCACCGTACGCATTGGCGGCAATACGCATGAAAACACCCTCTGGGCCAGCCCGATAAAGTTTCTCCAAAGTCCGCCCTATGACATCGTCATTGAACCACTCTGCTTTCAGCCCTTTACCTATCAGCAACTCCACTGGCTTTGTTGCCAGAAACTCCGGGAATAGATATAACGGTCTGTCAACGAATCCCAGTGCATTCAACACCATAGCAACAACAGCCTCTCCGCAAGTCACTTTCTGGCGTGGATCTACGCCCACTATCCTGTCTATCTCACCCGCTAAATCTATTTCCTTGCATACCCTGGCTACTATGCCAAGGTGGTCCATGCTTTTACTGCTGTATTCAACGGAGTCTAGGGACTCCTTCCCCATACTTATGACATTTTGTGACATTAATATTCGACAAGAAATGTTGCCTATTTAAAGTTATGTATTAAATTAGAAATTAGATGTGATTTATATCAATATGTGCGGAATGTGGGCTAGAAAATCAGGAATCGATATTTAACCCCCAACGATGGGGGCTACCCAA
>JAODGF010000040.1:578-14864 GCA_025464645.1 Methanosarcinales archaeon | reverse complement strand
GCTTAGGATTTAGGATTTCCCACACTTTATTGAGCACATTCCAAAAATATATCACGGATGCATGTCTATGATATAATGAGAATGGAAGGGAATAGCAAGGAATGGACAGAGAAATACCGCCCAAAGAGGTTAAGAAAAGTTGTGGGCAACGAAAAAGCGGTAGAAGAGTTAAAAGAGTGGGCTGAGAAGGTATATAAGACAAAGTCGAAGAAAGCTGCTATTCTGCACGGACCGCCGGGCTGTGGAAAGACATCAGCAGCCCATGCACTTGCTTCTGAGTACGGATGGGATGTCATAGAGCTTAACGCATCGGACAAAAGAAGTGCAGGAGTGATAAAAAG
Organism: Methanosarcinales archaeon; assembly: GCA_025464645.1. GTDB lineage: Archaea > Halobacteriota > Syntropharchaeia > Alkanophagales > Methanospirareceae > QMVO01. Next base: position 14,523 of record JAODGF010000040.1, on the reverse strand, counting down.
CGTGGTAGGACCTGCCTCTACAAGCAATACATTTAGCAAGACCACGAGATTAATCATTTTGGACGAGGCTGACAATCTTCATGGCAATGAAGACAGGGGTGGAACGAAGGCGATAACAGAGATAGTGAAGAGGAGCACACAGCCAATAATCCTCATCGCGAATGATAAACACAAGATGGGGCAGGCGTTGCAACGGAATTGTAAGGTAATTAAGTTTGACCGAATAGGCGATAAGGTGGTTTCTCAAGTGCTCAAAAAAATAAGCCGTGTTGAAGGAATAGAAGTGGAAGATAAAGCACTGTATGCCCTGGCGGAGAACGCAAATGGTGATTTGAGGTCTGCAATAAACGACTTGCATGCGATTTCTATATCAAAATTGGGTAAAATAGAGGAGGGCGATATAGCGACTGGGGAAAGAGACACGGTAGAAGACATTTTTGAGGTATTGAGAAAGCTTTTCAACGCAGAGGGGAACGAGCTGCAAGAAGCTATTTCTTCTCTTTACAGTCTTGACAAGACGCCAGAGGAGAGCATACAATGGATATATAAGAATTTCTCGTATGAAAATGATGAAGAAAGCTTTTTGCATGGTTTGCATTATCTGAGCAGGGCGGATACGTTTTTAGGCAGAGTAAAACGCAGGGAGAATTACAAGTTCTGGCGTTATGCATCCAGTTTGATGGCTTGCGGCGTGCTTTCTGCAAGAGAGATGCAGGGCATGGAGAAGTATGGATGGCAGAGGCAACGATATTTTCGTTCGCCGTGGCAACGAACTCGAAGGCAAGAGAAGAAATCTGAGTCGGCGATAAGAGAAGCGATTGCGAAGAAAATAGCGGAATATTGCAAAGTGCCACTGAGCTATGCACGATTCTTTGTCGTTCCTTTTTTGGAGTTCTTTTTCCGAGACGAAGGGAAGGCGGTGGATATTTCTGCGGTGCTGCGGCTGGACGTTCCTCAAATAGCGTTTTTAGTTAGCGATTCTGATGAAGATAGGGAAGAGAAAGCGAAGAGGATATACCATGAGGCAGTTGCGAGACCGGTGAGAAAAGGGAAGGAAATGGTAACGGGAAAGGAGGGTGTGGTTAAAGCTGAAGTTGCTCAGATAAAAAGAGGAGAAAAGGATAAAAAAGAGGGGAAAAAAATAAAAACAAGGGAAGTGAAGACAGTGGTGGTGGAAAGCGAAGAAAAAGAGAAAGAAGTGAAAAATCAAAAAACTTTAGAGGATTTCTTCTAGAAGCAATATCAATACTTTTTAAGTACCGAACGAGAGTACAAAAATAAAATGGCGGCAAAATCAGATTTTTCTTTTAGAGAATATAAGAAACATGGCTTCTTCTGTTTTGTACCTTCGCCTTCAGACAGCAGGAACAGGGAACTTTGGTGCTTGAAGCAGGGGGAATCAGGAATAAACTGTGTGTGCAGGGTTTTAGAGGTGTCGAGAAAGGGGGTAAAGACGAAAGAGGGAGTGGAAAAAGTCGTTCTAAACGGAATAATTGCAGACCACAGCGCAAAGATCCCGTTTGTTTCGTTAGAAGAGCGAGCTCAGCTTGTAATGGATAAGGTAGTGCAAATAGAGAACGCATACGTGAGGAGATGGAAGGGACTGGCTACGTTGTATGTAGGTAAAAACGCGAGAGTGAGCGAAATTGATAAAGATATTGATTTCCCCAGTTGGACTGAATTGATAAAGCCTAAAAAGAGGACGATAGGAGAAATTGCTTTATGTGATGGTGCATTTGATGTGATATTGGAGGGCGATGTAGTATCAACATCGCAGTCGGGGAGAGGAGACAGAAGGAGAATGGTATTAGACGACGGCACAGGTGCTGTATTTCTGGAATTGAGAGAAAGAGAAAAGGGAGAGGGCATTTTATTTGGAACGCCGATTGAGGCAAGAGGGAATGTTGTTTCAGCGGGAGGAAGCGGCTATGTGTTAATTGCAGAAAAGGTTAAAGTGAAGGGAGAAGAATCTATGATAGAAGAGATGAAGAACTTTCTGCCTCGATATACATAATATTTTTTAGCGGTCAGAAAATCCCAAATTCTAAGCACCAAATCCTATACCACAATATTTTGAGCATTTATTTTTATAGAGGTTCGTTACGTTATTGTACAAAAACAAAAATGGGACAGGATAAGAAATGAGGGATGTAGCGATAATAGGAATTGGGCATACGAAGTTTGGAAGAGCATCGAAGACATCACTGGAGTTGTTCTCAGAAGCGGCATTGCAAGCAATTGACGATGCAGGTGTAGATTTGAAGGACATAGAAGCGTTATTTCAAGGTGCTGCTCTCCCGGGTTTTGAAGAAGGGCAGGTAACGCCACCAGGATTCTCTGCTGCTGAGCTTAATTTGAATCCTATACCAGCAACGAGATACGAGGGTGCATGTGCGTCTGCTTCCATTGCAATACGAGAAGCAGCGATGTGGGTTGCCGCCGGGGAATATGACATGGTGATTGCCGGAGGAGTGGAAAAAGCGTTGTTGATGGGGACACTATTTGCGACAAGGACATTTGCGATGGCTTGTCATGCACCAACAGAGGGACCCGTGGGGCTCACCTTTCCAGGGGTGTTCGCAATGGCAGCAAGGCAGTACTCCAGAAATTATGACATATCAATAGATAAATTACGTGAAAAGATGGCGCACGTTTCTGTAAAAAATCATAAGCACGGTGCTTTAAATCCCCTGGCACAGTTCTATAAGAAGTTAGGTGACCTGAAAGTAGAAGATGTAATAAATTCGAGATTGGTAGCAGACCCGCTGACGCTTCTGGATTGCTGCCCCTTTTCCGATGGTGCTGCGGCTATCGTGCTCTGCGCAGCGGAGGAAGCGAGAAGATATACGGATGACCCAGTTTACATATTGGGAACAGGGCAGGGTTCAGGAGGACCATTATCAAAGATGGAGGACCTGACGAAGCCAGTTTCAAGAATAAGCTCTGCAAGAATGGCATTTAAGCATGCGGGGCTCAAACCTTCGGATATAGATGTGCTTGAACTCCATGATTGTTTTACAATTGCAGAATTGATTGCACTTGAGTGCATGGGTTTCTTCGATTGGGGAGAAGCAGCGGATGCAACTGAGGAAGGGCAAACGGAATTAGGAGGAAAGATACCTACAAATATGTCCGGAGGATTGATAGGGAAGGGGCATCCGATAGGAGCGACAGGGGCATCTCAGGTTTACTGGCTCGTTAAACAAATGAGGGGAGAAGCACCAAAAGGGAATCAAATCGACCCTGTGCCGGAGTATGGAATGACCGATACACTTGGGGGCGATTTCGGGACGCTCTGTCATATTATACTCGGGAAGGGGAAGTAGGGAAAATCACACAAACTTTTCCAAAGGGTGGCTAATAAAGGAGGTGTGGAAAAGATGGAGGGAAAGGAGCAAGAAGAAATGGAGAAAGAGTACACGGTTTTAACCTTCGCAGAATATGAAGAAGGCTTAAAAAATGGGAAATTGTTAGGGCTGAGGTGTGCATCGTGCAAAAAAATAACCTGCCACCCAATGCCTGTTTGCCAGTGGTGCGGAGGAAGGAGCCTGGAGAGGATGGAATTGAGTGGAGAAGGTGAGTTGACGACGTTTACGGTAATCCGTGTGCCATCAGAGGGATTTGAGGATGATGCACCTTATATCCCCTGTTTGGTGAAGACAAAAGAGGGACCCTGTGTAGTAGGAAGGCTGGATTACGATGCTGAGCAAGCCACGCAAGAACTGATTGGTAAGCGAGTGAGAATGAATGGTTCATATACCTATAAAGGCGACAAGTACTCAGGTGGGGCTCACACATGTCCGGTATTTGAGATTCAAGAAAATAAATCGGTGACACAGATTGACACAGATTAACACAGATGTAATTTTGATCATTGTGATTTGTTTCATTTATTTTTTATATTAGAAACATTTAGAAAGAGAGAAGCCATGAACGGAAAGAGAGTATGTGTTGTAGGAATGGGAGTGATGGGAAGCGGGATAGTGCAAGTATGTGCTCAAGCGGGTTACGATGTGTCTGTTGTAAGCAGGAGTGAAGAATCTTTGAAGAGGGGGGCAGAAAGGATAAAAAGCGACCTTTCAAGGCTTACGAAGAAAGGGTATATAAAACAAGAAGAAGCGGATGGGATTATGAATGCGATAACTGCAAATGCAACAACGAGCCTGGAGGAGGGTGCAAAAGGAGCAGATTTTGTAATTGAAGCGGCGTATGAGGACATGAAACTGAAGCAGGAGATATTCAGAGATCTGGACAAGATATGTCCTGAGCATGCTATTCTCGGCAGTAATACCTCTACATTTCCTATTACTGCTTTAGCCGCGGTAACAGAAAGACCGGATAAGGTAATTGGAGTCCATTTCATGAATCCCGTGCCTCTAATGAAGGGTGTGGAGGTAATAAAAGCGCTGATGACCTCTGAAGATACATTAAGTAAAACGCTGGAGTTTGTGCATTCCCTGGGTAAAGAGACAGTTACAGTTAAGGATTCTCCAGGGTTCGTTACGAGTCGAATGATGTGTCTCATCTTGAATGAGGCGGTAAAGATGCGAGAAAACGAGCTGGCTTCCATAGAGGATATAGACAAAATACTAAGGCTTTCTTTCAACTGGCCGCTGGGTCCTTTTCAACTTTTGGATTTAATTGGGATAGATATTGTGACTGCAGTGCTCAATACGATATACAATGAGACCGGATGGGAGAGATTCAAACCCGCCGTGCTTATGACGCAGATGGTGAGGGCTGGACGGACAGGAAGAAAAGTTGGGAGAGGGTTCTATGAGTATGGATAGGCAGTAGTTACTCAAAATCTTCCTCTTAAACCGTGCTTTGACGCGCAATTAAATGAATACCAGGTTAAACATAGGCTGTGATCCTATCAGGCGTGGTAGCTACTTAAAAAAGGAAAATGGAGCGGTGTGAATCTCATAAATTGAGGATGGTTTCGTGATGCAGACAAGGATAAACCCTCTCTTAGTTTTTCTTTTAGCACAGTTTTTCTTTTTTGTAAAAAAAGAAAAAATACTCGGGGCGCTCAAGAATGATTATTCCTTCCATTTTTTTCAACCTCTCTACATTTCTTATATCTATCTCCCTTGCTTTTATCTCTACTACGCCACCATTTATCGCATCATAAGGGCAAAGTTCACGGCATAATCCGCATCCATCACATCGCAGCAAATCAATCTGCGGGATGGGCGCACCATAAATAGCGCCTTTTTCGCATCTATCCCTCGGCTCGCAATCATCACAGCCCTTGCACTTATCCCGGTCTATTGAATAAGGCATTTCCGAGCTCACTTTTCCCGGTGAACCATCCGTTGGAACGATATATACCGGAATGCACGCCTTCATGGCAAGGGAAACGACATTTGTTACCAACGAATCCGCTATTCCATACGCTATCTTTGCAACGGTATTAGAAGTAGCAGGAGAGACAACAACGGCATCGTATTTTTTAAGCGAGAACCTGCCTGCTTTTGGAGAACTTGAACCCTGCTCGGGCTCTGTAAATATCTCCTCCATGTAATCCCCGTTTGAAATCTCCTTTAACTTATCGAAGATGCCGTACATTCGCAGCACTTCCACGCCTGCATTGGAGATGAAGATGGTAATCTTTAGCTCTCGTTCTTGAGAGGTTTTAGGTTTTAGGTTCGAGGTTTCATGAGCCAGGTCTCTGACACCCTTTTTTATCGTTCTGAAGACCTCAAAGCTTTCTTTAAGAAGATGCCCTGCTCCCGTTATGCACCATGCTATTTTCATTTGCTTTTATAACCACAGATCACACAGATTTTCACTTCCCTCCAGACTCTTCTTACCAAAATTTAAAAACCATTTTTCATTCATACCTTTCATTTTCTCTCTTCTGTGTAATCTTGTGTAATCTCGTGGTTTCCATACAAATGCTCCTTCAGTCTTATAGCTTCACTTGTCCTCAATACATCTATCAAGTATTCACAAGCCCGAAATGCTTCCTTTCTATGCTTCGCTCCCACCAGAATAGCAACGATGTTATCGCCTGCTTCCAACAAACCTGTTCGATGTACGATTTCCACTGCTTCGACATCAAACTTTTCTATGGCTTCTCGTTTTAACTTCTCGAGCTCTTTCTCTGCCTTCGTTTTATCTTTAATTTCTATTTCCAGTTCTTTTAGCTCGCCACCCTCAGCCCTAACAACGCCAAGAAAAGACACAATGGCGCCCATCTCTGGCTTTTTCATCTTTCTTACGAGTTCATCAAGAGAGAAATCTTTTTCTGTGATTATTTCGTTCATAAATTTATTTAAATTGAAAAAAGACTAAAAATAAAAATTATGAACCTCAAAGCTCTCGTATCACAGCACCAGCAAGCATTCAAGCAGAAAGTGATGCAGACACTCGCCGCCAAACATTCAATGAGCATGAAGCAAGTGGTAGAGGAGCATGGAGACGTAATTGAGAGATATATTCAAGAAAAATACAAAGGTGTAGAGCAAGCAGTTTCGAAAATACTGGAATTTAAACGCCCTGTTGTATTGAACATAAGGCGAGACCCTTGCAGTGACGATGTGTGCATGATTTGTGAGCGAGACCAGCCGAATATCGAGGAGCTGCAACGATTATATGGCGACAAGTTTGTTTTTTATGAGATTTATGACAGCTCGTCAGAAGGCGCTCTCTACCATATTATACATCAGGGAGAAGGTGAGAAGCTGCTCCCTCTTACCGCGGTCATCCACAAAGGAGAGGTGAAAAGATACTGGTCCGGCAGACCAGTGGAGGTTGAGGAATACCGGGTGTATCTTGACCCGTTAGTCTGAAATGTATTTGTATACAAGATTTTGGATTAATACAGGATAAAGTGACTTACATTATTATTTCTCGTGAAAATCTGCGTAATCTCGTGGTTAGCATCGTCTGATTGTTTACCTTCACTTTTATTATCTTCCCTTCAACTCCCATATTATTCCATGCCTCACCTAATCGCGCTCCCTTCTCCGCATCCACCAAAGCAACAAAAGACGGACCCGTCCCCGATAAGCTCACTCCCTTCACGCCGCATTCTAACGCCTTCACCATTGGCTCAGAGCTAAAATTCAATGCCGCACAATATAAAAAACCATTTAACGTCATTGCCTCCTCGAATCTCTCTTCTAACGCCAATTTATACGCAATATCCACCCATGGAGCTATTAATCTCGACCTTTTCACATCCGTATCGGCAGTAAATGCTTTTTTTCCCGGAACGAGAACGAGAACCTCAAAATCCTTCTCCACCCTCTTTATCAACTCCCTCTTTTTGTTGTCTGTTATTACAAATCCACCGAGCAAAGAAGCACAGGCATCGTCAAAGGCTCCTGTTATTGACACGCCAACGTCTAGAGCAGCATTCACTCCCATTCTTATCGCGTCCAGCACATCCATTTCCTCTTTCGCTTGGACTCCGATCGCATCCAGCGTAGCAATCACAGCCGCATTTGCCGCTGCACTGCTGCTCTTTAACCCACTTCCAATCGGTATCTCGCTTCTCGTCTTCACATAGCCTCGTAATGGCAAATCAAACTTCCTGAGCACCGACTCCACACATCTCTCTATCAATCTTGTATCAGCACCTGTTTCCCTTTCTCCTTCCAACTCTATCTCCCCCCCTATGCCTCTGAAATCATCACCGAGCTCCACTTCCGCATACGTCCATAAATCTATGCCAAAAGCAGACCCTTTGTGGGTTGCTATTGCATTTATTACCGTCCCAGCACCGCTTGCTTTTCCGTATCCCCTTGCGCCCATTCTCTCATCCACCTCTCTATCTCTTTTACCGGATTTGATACGATAAATGTTACCCCCTTACAAGGCGACTCTTTTGAGTACAACTTTATCGCCTTTCTGTATTCTTCTGTCATCCCCTTTGTGTTCATTATCGTTGTGACAATCAATGTATCGTTCACCTTTGTGCAGCAAATGGTATATTTGCTCGTGGAAAAGCGCATACTGACCACTTCATCGCCATCCCTTCTTTTCTTCCTCTCCAGACATTTCCCGGAACGAATAACATTCACAATAGTATTAGCCACAACATCTCCTGATATTTTTCGATACCACGCCAGTCTTCTTTCAAACAATCTCTCTACCGCATGTCTGGTTATTATTACTTTTATTTTATTGGACATCCCTTCTTTGACTTGACTTATATTTTTTAGTGTTTTGGGAAGCAAAAAAGGTTCACATTAATATTACCACCAGGAGAATTATGATGCACTTTGAAATCACACTACCCATGTAATTTATAACCGTTATTTTCACTCCAAGCTTTCCAAACAGGGATATATACATGGAAAGGCTATATTTCAGATATACCAGAGTTATAATTAACATACTTCCAATCAGGAGGGTTAAAATAGCTTGTTTCGCGGTTATCACACCTTTAGTCAGTAGAGCAGCGACAGTGGCGTATCCCGCGGAGAAATGGGCTAAATCCGCAATGAGTGCGGTTATACATTCCCCTGGTAAATCTAATACCCTTAAAATCGGTTCAAAGAATAAACTGATATAGTTCATCAACTCGAACCTGAACAGCAGATCAACGGCTAAAAATGCTATCACCATGATTGATATTATCTTTTTTAACGTGTTAAACGATTTTTTTAATGCCGTTTTCAAATGCTCGCTCGGGTCTTGCGCTATCTCGTGAATAGCGACATTTATCTCCTCTTCTACATCCTTTTGAGGCGGAAAGCGGGATTTGGAATAAATGAAAGCGGCAAAAGTCTGTAGAAAAGCGGAGAAAAGATTTAGAGAGATGTAAATACTGCCAATGAATGGACCTAAAAGTACGAGTGCGATAGGTGCCTGCACCCTGAGCAGCGATTCACCTACCACTATGGGAAAGGTGCACATCATCACCGTGAGTATCGTTTCCTTATCTCCGATTTTACCCTCATGGTAGAAGCCCGCCAGAGTTGATTTCCCCGCGGTTGGATTAAAAAAGGAGGCAAAAAGCGAAAGTACACATTCTTTTGGTAGGTTGGATGCACGGCAAAAAGGTCTTATCAGTGGAGATAAATTCCTTAGCCAGTTACTTTCGAGCACGATATTCGCAATTATCACGCCGGCAGTAATGAGAATTACCGCTTTAACTAAATAAATCGCTATGTTCATTTCCTATAAATAATTTATCACTTTGCTTTGAAGAAATATTATACTTACTTATTTGCCACAGGCAGCGAGGAGATGACAAAGAAAGAAAGATTGCAGATTTTGATTGTGGGACTGAAAGAGAAGGATGCAGGGAAGACGAGTCTTGCGCGGGCGTTACTGGCTTACTTAAAGGAAAAGGGGCTTAATGCCTGCGGCTTCAAGCCACGAGCTGGTAATAGCGTGTGGTATGATTACGATGTAGTGCATGAAGCTTTATCGCAAGGACGACTCTACGGGAAGGATGCGAAACTCCTGAAAACTGTTTCGGCTTTTGGCTCTGATGCAGGTGCCATAGTAGAAGAGTTTATCAACCCTTTTCACCGGTTGTGGGCAGAACCTCCGCACATCGATCCAATCACGCAAATTCCTTATTTTATCCTCGACCGCATCACGCTGTGGCTTAAAGAAGGAGTAAGGAATCTGGTGGTGGAGAACGAAGCACTGCCAGTGGAGTATAGATGTAACGATGCAATTGTGGAAAGATTGCGTGCAAAGGCATCTGGTATCTACCACGTCAGGGATTTAGAAACGCTAAATAGGCTAACAAAGAGATATTACGACCTCGCAGTTGAGCTGGTATATAAAGAGATGAAAAAACAATACGATTGTTTGGTCATTGAGAGTTACTCAGATATAGCTCTGCCCTGGAAGGGTCTAAAGGATTTGAACGCTGTTTTTGGTGTTAAACCCGGGCAGATTTCGATATACGAACCAGATAAGTATCTAACAGCGGTTCAACTCACAGCTTCTACTTATTCACAGAAAGAGCTCGCAACTTCCAGAATAGTAGAATTGGTAAAACCCATCAAAGAGGTTAAGACATCTCCATTCACGTCTGGTGAGATGATGCAGGGTCTAAAGGAAAAAATTCCTTTGTTATTGGAATTTTAAGTTTGAGCTTTCATTTCACTCTTACCGAGTTCAAAGGCGCGTCTGTTGACCTCTATAAACTTTGCAGGCACGGACTCGATGAGCGACTCGATGAGCATCTCCTCCCGTAGTGGAATATACTTAGAAAGGACGCCCAGCATCACGACGTTCATCGTCTGTGGATTGCCCGCTTTGACTGCCAGCTTTGTTGCATCAACTGTTTTGACGTCCCTGCAAATTCGCTGCAGTGGAGCAAGAATCTCTTCCAACGATGGATACCTTGATTGACCCGTAGTCACCGTGCTTGGGAGGACGGGATTGGTGTTTACAAGTGCCACGCCATCTTTAGATAGGTAATGGGCATACCGCAGGGCTTCAGCAGGCTCGAGAGCTAACAAAATGTCTGCTCCTCCAGCGGGCACCATTGGACCAAATACACATCCTATCCTGAGGTGGTTAATCACACTGCCTCCACGCTGTGCCATCCCATGCGTCTCCGCACTCCTTATGGGTAAGCCTGCCTTAAGCGCCGCCTTACCAATTATACTGGAGATCAGAATCACTCCCTGCCCGCCAACACCTACCACAACGATGTCACACTCTGATGTCTTTGTCTTCATTTGACCACCTCGATGGCTTCACTGGGACATATCTGGGCACATACCCCGCATCCCGTACAGAGCGAGTTGATTCGAGCACGGTCTTCCTCGAACTCGATTGCGGGACAACCAAACTCTATGCACTCACGGCAGCCAGTGCAGTTCTCGTTAACCATGAAAGGCTTTCGCCTTATGCCTGCTCGTCTCTCGTTTATCACGCAGACCTGCTTTGCAATGACCACCGATAGCCCCTGATAATCCCTCGCCCTCTTGAAGGTTTCGATTGTCGCATAGAGATCATAAGGGTCCACGATCTCGACAAAGTCTGCCCCCAGTGCTTTAGCGAGAGACGCAAGCGATACTGCTTTTGTCTTATCGCCGCTTGCGGTAACGCCCGTTCCGGGGTGAGGCTGATGCCCGGTCATCGCAGTGGTCGAATTATCCAATATGGCAATAGTTATTCTGGCTCTATTGTAAGCAGCATTGAGCAACCCTGGCAGTCCGGTATGCAGAAAAGTAGAATCACCAATACTGCAGCATATATCCCTCTCCTCCCCACTAAACCTGATTCCGCTTGCGAGGGTTATGCTGGCACCCATGCAGAGACAAGTGTCTATGGTCCCCATGTCCACAGCCAGCGTGTAACAGCCAATATCACTGGGAAAGATTGCATCCTTCCCGAAGGCTTCCCTCATTGCATAGTATGCCGCTCTGTGACCACACCCGGGGCAGAGTGCAGGAGGTCTGCGTGGTAGGATTTCCACGGCTTCTCTCAGAGATGGCGATTCCACTAACGGTAGATCAGCCATGTTTGCAATAGCATTTCTGGCTATACGGGAATCCAGTTCTCCCTCCCGCGGAATGTGACCTGTCCTCTTGCCGAGGATGTCAAGATCAGGATTATGCTCTCTTGCTGCTCTTTCTACATATTCTTCCAGTACGGGCTCCAGCTCCTCGATCACCATCACCTTGCTGACATGCCTGATGAACTCGGAACATAAACTGTCTGGAGGTGGAAAGGTGCCAATACGCAGAATAGAAATATCCGCATCCAACTGTTTCACCGCTTCTTCAGCGTAGAGACCAGAAATCCCTGATGCGATGACGCCCAGCTCACCCCGCAACACAAGTCGGTTCCAGGGCGATTTTTCCAATGATGCCTTGATTTCATCCTGTTTCTCGAGAAGCACGGAATGGCGTGGTCGTGCATGTGCTGGGAGGGCAACCCATCTAACTGGATTCTTCAAGAACTCCGATTTTGCCCTGGTTTTTTTTATTTCGCCTACATCCACATCGGCTCTGGCATGAGAGACACGTGTAGTGGGTCTGAGAAGAACAGGCAATTCCAACTCCTCCGAGAGCTCAAATGCGTAGATGGTCATATCTCTTGCCTCTTGTGGGTCAGCAGGGTCCAAGCAAGGGATGCAGGCAAACTGGGCATACCGCCTCGAGTCCTGCTCGTTCTGTGATGAGTGGCAAAACGGGTCATCGGAGGTGATCACCACGAGCCCACCCCTCACTCCTGTGTATGCCAACGTCATAAAAGGGTCCGCGGCAACGTTCAAGCCCACATGTTTCATAACAGCAGCAGCTCTCGTCCCAGTCCATGATGCTCCAATAGCGACTTCCAACGCAGCTTTCTCGTTGACCGACCACTCCACATGTAGGTCATACTTTTCAGCAAGAGGAGCCAGGGTCTCCACTATCTCGGATGCCGGTGTCCCGGGATAACTTGTAACAACGCTCGCTCCTGCTTCGAGGATACCTCTTGCAATTGCAGCATTTCCAAGCAGATATTCTCTCGCCATCATCTTTTTGTAAGATATTTAGCATGTATAAATAATTCAGTTAATCAGAAATGAATATATGGCTGAAAAATGGCACGGTTTTTGACCCTGCAAATGGAATAGAAGGCGAAAAGATGGATATCTTCATTTCAGGTGGAAAAATCGTGGACGAAATAAGAACAGAGTCTGAAGCGACAAAGATAATAGATGCCTCTGATAAAGCCGTAATGCCTGGCGGGATAGACGTGCACAGCCATGTGGCAACGTATGGGCTGAATTTAACAAGATTTACGTTGGGATTCCCAACAGTGAATGAGATAGGATATGCTTATGCTCGGATGGGCTATACGTACGTAAACGAGCCTTTAATGACTTTGAATACCGCAAATTACGTGCATCATGAGCTCAGCAGCATACCTGTTGTGGACACTTCTGCGTTCCTTATCCTGAGTTTGTATGACGTAGATAAGGAGATAAGGGAAGGTAATAAGGACGCCGTGAAGGACCTCATTTTTTTCCTTTTGGACCTCACGAAGTCCATAGGTGTGAAGATATACGACGTGAGGGTGAAATATGCGAAGCGGGGTTTTTTTTATCGTGACGTAGGTGAGAAGAAATGTTTGAATTTCTTTTATGAGATGATCGAATCCGGGGGAGAAAAATTACCACAGATACAGTTGAGGACGTATCCAGAGCTGTTAGATGAGAATCCAGATATTTTAAGTGGCTTTTGTTTGGCTCATATCGCATCAGGCATGGATAATGAAGAGAGATACGAAACGGCGATGAGGATATTAAAGAAGGGAGGGGCAGTTGACCTCGGCATTTTTTGCACTTCGCCGAGGGAGGATATAGATATGAGAATTGGGTATGATGTTCCTGTTGGGGGTGAAAATAATTTCAATAGCGTGGATATAGGGTTAGAGCAGCCATTGATATTTTCAAAGGTAAAAGGGAGGAAGATAGCAGATATAAGGGCGTATTACTCGCAAAAGTTTGCGCTGGAAGCCTTAGAATATTTGAACTCATGCCTCATCTCTTTTTCCACCGATAGTCCTAACGGATGCCTCTTTTCCTCTTATCCTAAGATATTCGCAGGGTTACTGAACAGCGCGAACAGGAAAGAGCTAATGAATAAGGAGTTCTTCCCTGATATTGAATATTCATTATACGAGCTTGCAGCAATAACGAGAACGAACCCTGCAAAGCAACTTTGCTTGAGAAATAAAGGTCATTTAGGTAAAGGTGCGGATGCGGATATCGCAATATATGATATAGGCGGAGATACGAGAGCAGAAGAGTTTGAGAAGCGGCTGAGCAGTTGTGAGTATCTTTTGAAGGGTGGGGAAGTAGTAATATACAAAGGGGAGTTGAATAGAGATAGAGTAAGGAAGAAGAGATTTTATTTTGAGGTTGGAGAAAAGGAAGTAGAGGAAGCAAAAGAGAGGCAGCGCGAAGTGATAGAGAGGATATGTAACAGAAGGTCGTTTAGAGCTGAGCATTTAAAAGTGGATGAAT
>JAODGF010000040.1:0-568 GCA_025464645.1 Methanosarcinales archaeon | reverse complement strand
TCAGTACTTCCAAAAGGCAGATCTGTTCTCCCTACGCTTTTCTCAAACACCAAATCACCGCAGATTAAAGTCTTTTTTGCCGGTGCGTAAAAACAAATGCTTTCTGGAGAATGACCTGGTGTATGCAATATCCGTAACTCCGTGTTTCCTAAATTCAAACTCTCCTCAAGCACAAAATCCACCTCGAATTTCTTTGCTGTGCCAATGCCAAGGAACCTTGAAGCTTCCTCAGCCATAATATCAAGATACTCTAATTGTGATGAATGTAGTGCAACTTTTGCACCCGAAATTTCTTTAAGCGATGTTGTTGCGTCACAGTGGTCAGGATGAAGATGCGTGAGTGCTATCAAATCAATATCGCGTGCATCAATTCCGCCTGCTCGCATCTCTTCCAGTCGCAGCCCAAGGTAATTCTCCAGCCCGGGGTCTATGAGAAGCGTGAGTTCATCCTTTATCACGTATGTGTTTGCATCAAGCAAACCTTTCTCTTTGTACCAATACACGCCGTCTTGAATTCTCATTTCTTTTAGTACAGGTTTTCTTTTTTCTTCTTAAAGAAGAATAAGTG
>JAODGF010000039.1 GCA_025464645.1 Methanosarcinales archaeon | reverse complement strand
AAAGTTGTGGCAGCACGAGGTGCCGACCTTGTGCTGAAACAAATATTTGAGCACGGCTTTTTCCACGCTGATCCTCATCCGGGGAACATCAAGGTGCTGAAAGACAATGTCATTTGTTTCCTTGATTACGGCATGATGGGCTCCCTGTCAGCACGGCATCGAGAAGACCTGGCTGACATCCTCATTGGGATTATAAATAAAGATGAACGTAAAATCACGAAAACTATTTTGAAATTATCCGAGTCTGGATATAGGCAAATAGAAGATAGTGAAAAGTTAGAATCAGATATTGCCGAACTTATCGAACTCTACGCCTATCGTCCACTTAAAGAACTCGAAATAGGGAGTCTGCTGCACCACATTGCGAGGGTAGTTGCGGAGCACCGCTTGAAACTGCCCCGGGACTTCTACCTGCTCGCAAAAGCGCTGGTGACCATTGAAGGTGTGGGTAGGGAACTGGACCCTGAATTTAATGCGGTGGAACACGCCGAACCTTTCGCAGAGAAGTTAATCATGGAACGTATGAGTCCCCGAAAGTTAATCGAAGATTTCTATCTCTCCGCTCTCGAAACGCGCTTGCTGATGCGGGACCTACCCGCTGAGGCACGAGACATAATAGCACTGATAAAACAGGGCGAGGTAAGGATTAAATTTGAGCATAAGGGACTTGACCCGATGCTTAAAACCCTCGACCAGACTAACAATCGTATGGTGTTTGCAATTGTTCTGGCTTCTCTTGTGATCGGTTCAGCCCTTATTGTTCTCTCAGGTGTTCCACCAAAATGTCACGAAATACCGGTTATTGGTATCATCGGTTTTCTTGGAGCAGGGATAATGGCTTTTTGGCTGTTATTTTCGATTTTGCGGCATGGGAGGATGTAAGACAGTTCTTCGGTGCCACGCCAAAGAAGGAAAAAACGAAAATGACTTATAGAATAAGGATGAACATGAAGGCAAGGTGAGATAGAGGATATGGAACTGGAAAGAGAGGAGGTTCTGAGTGCGATTCACCACTGTGTGAAATGTAAGCTATGCAGTATCACGAGTTTCCATCCGCGGGAGGAGTGGTTGCCGTTATGCCCCAGTGGACAGTTTTATGGTTATCAAGCATTTTACGCACCGGGCAAGATGGAGATTTTCCGGGCAATATTAGAAGGCGAGATAACAGAACCTTCTGAGGGGCTATTGAATGCTGTCTATGCCTGTACGGTATGTGGCGCGTGTTATGAGAAATGCAAGCAGATAACAAGTGTGGAGCTGGGAGCACCCGACCTGTTTGAAGCGATGCGGCACGAGCTGGCAAGTAAAGGCTGGATTCTCGACGTGCATAAGAACATTGCGGAAAAGATAAAAGAAACGAGGAATGCGTATGGCGAGAAGTACGAATACAAAGCGAAATCATCTGATGAGAATGCGGACGTTCTCTATTATATTGGTTGTACCGCCCGGTATAGAGTGCCGGAGATTGCAGATGCCATGCTTGAGATCTTCGATAAAATAGGGATAAAATACCAGGTAATGGACGAGGAATGGTGCTGTGGCTCGGTATTAATCAGAACAGGTCAGGTAGAAGCGGCGAAGGAACTTGTGGCTCACAACGTTGAAGAGATAAAGCGGAGCGGCGCAAAGACTATTGTTTTTACATGTCCCGGCTGTCTGAAGACGTTCGAGAAGAATTATCCTGATATGGGTGTCGAATTAGTGCATTCCACACAGTTCCTATTACGACAGGGAAATATGAACCTGAAGAAGGAGGATTTAAAAGCGGCTTATCACGACCCATGCCATTTGGGCAGAGATTTGGGCATATATGAAGAGCCAAGAGCAGTTCTGAGCGAAGTAGCAGATATAAAAGTGATGAAGCGCGAAAAGGAGCAAGCGTGGTGTTGCGGCTCCGGTGGCGGTGTGAAGTCGGCATTCGATGACTTTGCATTATGGAGCGCTACCGAACGGCTGAAAGAGGCGAAAGAAGCGGGTGCCGAAGCTCTTGTGAGCGCATGCCCGTTCTGTAAAAGGAATTTGAAGGAAGCTGCGGAGAAAGAAGAAATAGAAGTGTATGATGTTGTGGAGCTTGTAAATAGGTGCTTAGAGAGGTGATTAAGATGGATGAAATGGTTTCAAGATTAGTAAAGGAGCTACAGGCGATAGTAGGAGAAGAGAATGCGACTGACGACCGTGCAATATGCACATCATATTCGAGAGACCAGCACTGGCACTTTGTGCCCGCAAAGAACCCGGCTTGTGTCGTGCGACCTGCGAACAAAGAGGAAGTGCGAGCGGTTTTGATGCTTGCAAATACGCATAAAATACCGGTGATTCCGTATAGCACAGGAATAAACGTGCGTGGCTTGACTATCCCGGTTCATGACGGTAGCATTTTATTAGACCTCTCACGGATGAACCGCATCCTGGAGATAAACCCCGAGATGAAGACTGCGACCGTAGAGCCGGGTGTGACGTTTGGGATGTTACTGGAACAGACACGAAAGTACAAGTTGCGACCTGCATTCCCAGACGCACCGCTTACCGTGAGCGTACTGGTAAATTATTATTTACGCGGAATCTATCAAACAGCAGCTACGGACGGACACGACCACACGATCTCGTATGAGATGATTCTGCCGAACGGCGAGACGCTAAAAACAGGTTCAAGAGCGCTTTCCAGGATGCCTTATTTCCGGTACGGCGTGGGTCCGGACTTTGCGGGTATGTTCTGCGCACATCCCGGCACGTGCGGTGTGGTGACCGAATTAACGGCAAAGCTGTACCGGCTGTATGACAACAGGAAAGAGTACTTCATTGGTTTTGACGATGTCGCTACGCCGACGAAACTCATTTACAATTTGATGAACGATGAATTAGCGGCGAGTATCAGGTTAGTGGATAACCAGAGCTGGTTGAAAGGCATCTTCGGCACTTTTGATTATCCTTACGAGGAACTGCCGAAGTTCGTCTTGTGTGTGCTGGTAGAAGGTGTGGACGGTGTTTTCGAGGCGAAAGATACGCTGGTGCGTGCGTACATGAAAGAATGTGGCGGGGAGGTACTGGATTTACCGGCTGAGTTCGCAACTACATTCGAGCATGAGAGCCTGGGCGGTGCGGAAAAGAGCTGTATGGTATTCGGCATAAAAGGTAGAGGGAATTACCATTGCATCGGGCTGTACGGACCGCTGACGCTGGCTGCGAAATACTATGAAGTGCACGAGAAGACGGCGCTGGAGGTTGGGATACCTAAGGACCACGTTCATTTCTATATTGACCCGATATACAGTTTTCACGGGCAGCTCTGTTATTTTGAACTCGATATATTTTATGATGGAAGTGACCCCGGATTCGGCGCGAAATTGAGGAATTATAATGAGAGGCAGTTCCACAAGTTGTTAGACCTGGGAATCTATGGTTGGTTCAGACCTTATGCGGGAATAATAGAGCCGACAGTGGAAAGAATAGGGTATCTTGCTGAAGTCTGGAAGAAGTTCCTCCGGGTTCTGGACCCGAATGAGATAATGAATAGGGGGAAGCTATTCTGAAAAACTATGATGTGGATCTGACTTAACACGATTTCTTAAAATTCAATATCTCTCCTTTTTCATTCCTCTAAGTTCTTCATGTAGGGCACAAAAGTTCGAAGACGACAGAAATATATACTCACGTGAGTAATAAGGATATAGATAATTTGTTTGAGAAAGAGAACGGAGGAGGTGTAAAAGGATGAAAAGAAGGAAAATCAAGGAGATAGGTGGTTCATCCAGAAGGATGTATATACGCAATGCGGATATAATGCCAAATTGGAGTGATATATGCAATACTGCGGATATACCGGAGTTATCGGAAATTGCTTTTAATTTGGGAATTATAAAATAAAATTGGAGGGATGGAAAAATGGAAGTGAAAGAATTAATCGCCAAGGAGATAGAAAATATTCCTGAGCCCTATCTTTTGGAGATACTGGATTTTATCCGATTTTTAGAGACTAAGGCTTTGGAACAAAAGATGGAACTTGCATTAGCAAGTGAAGCGTCTCTTAAAAAAGATTGGCTGAAGTCTGAGGAGGATGAAGCATGGAAAGATTTATAAAAGGAGATGTAGTGGTCGTTCCCTTCCCCTTCTCAGATTTAACCCGAGCTAAAAGACGACCGGCTTTAGTAATTGCAGAGTTAGAAGGCGATGATTTGATTCTTTGCCAGATAACCAGTCAGTCTATTAGAGACAGATACGCAGTTTTAATTGACACGAATGATTTTGAAACCGGGACGCTCAGGCGAAAAAGTAATGTGCGACCTAACCGCATATTCACAGCAGATCGTCATATCATCCTGTATCGAGTTGGTCATCTTAAACCTGAAAAGATCGATCGGATAATTGAGGAGATAGTATCTATCCTTCGGCAATAAATATGCAACTTCCGATAACAGAGCGTATCTGGCTTCATGCCTTCGGCACTGTGCCAATTTCCCTTCGGGGAACTTCAGATACGCTCGGAACGTTATATGAAATTATTGGCTCGCCCAAAACGCCGCTGGAAAAATAGAAGTTATAGCTTTATGTAATATATGTCAATTAATGTAAAAAAGGGATATAATGAAATGAATAGAATTCAATTAATATATCATGATAAAGGAAGCTCTACGGGAGGCGTATCTCCTTTTGATAAAGCCATAACTGAAATCGTGAGAAATAGATCTGTGTCTGTTGTTTGTCCTTATATTGGGATAGATTATTTTGATAGAATCACCCGATTAGCGAATACCTGGCGTCTTGTTACAGATGTTGAGGAGTGGATACGCTCTCACAATAGAGAGGCAAGACAAAGTATCAAAAATTTCATCTTGAGAAATTTATCCGCTCTCCATCATTACAAAGATATTCATGCGAAGGTTATTGTAGCAGATGACAAGGCTTTCATTGGGTCATCTAATCTTACAAATAAAGGAATAACAGGACGAGTGGAGATGGGTGTTTTGATTGAAGAAAAAGAACAAGTGGATGAACTTCAAAAATGGTTTTCTGATTTGTGGGCAGAATCCGAATCAATAAATCCTCAAGATTTAGAGAAGTATATATCCTCAGTTAAGTCATCACCCGCTTATGATGAGTTAAAAAAATCCAACAGTCCGATCCCGTCAAAATCGCCTTCGGTTAAGGCTAGTTGTGTGGATATTGGAACCGATGTTCAAGACATAATAAAACGCTATAGGGAATCTCACCGGCGATTGATTGAAAGTATCAGAAAAATAGCCCCGGATAGAGAGTGGATAAACGATTATTTTGATTTGGCTAAAGAAATTATTGAATTTACTGGTTTTAAAAGCGATGATCCGAGGCTTGTTATGTCAATTACACAGAATAGAGCACTACCAATTACCGTCGGACAAAGATACATTTTAGCACCAGGTTATAAGTGGGGATCTGTATCCAAATCTAAAACGGATTTTACAATTGGTCTGATACTGCCACTTGAATATGAACCTGATTATGAAAAAGATGTAGTGGTATTTGTTGATCACTTTCGCACAAATAAACAAAACGTTGCAAGATGGGTTATTTTTGATAGAAGAGAAAAAATTGAGTTTTCTGATAGTATAAAAGATTATTGGAAACTGGCAGTAATGACAGAATTAAAACGAAGTAAGCGATCAGGATTTAAGAAATTTCATGAGCCAATTGTTTACGAAACAATAATGAATATATCATATAGAACAAAATTACTGGATGAGGTTTTTAATGACAACATTTAATTGTTTCCAGCTAATATGTGGTTTATTAGGCAAGTCAGTACCTCTGCGGACACTTCGTGTCCTCGCTTCGCTTCGCTCGGTCA
>JAODGF010000038.1 GCA_025464645.1 Methanosarcinales archaeon | reverse complement strand
AATATCTCGAGTGGTATGAGGAATATGTTGACGAGATAGATGAGAGAGTATCAGGAGTGATAAACGATAGCATCATATTTGCCCCGCAACTTCCTGTTGGACTCGCATATATCGCAAGGTGGTTCTATCCAAAATTGTTCGCTGATTTAGACGTGGATGCGATGCATCAGGAATACATGAATAAAGTCATAATAGTATTACTAACAATTTAGAAATTTTATTTTTTTAAAAAAAAAACGACAAATTCAACTTTTTAGAGAGACTTAAATCAATTATAAAAAAACTTATATACATCAATATTATCCTATTATTTAAGATATTTACAAATAAAAGAGTAGAATAAAGAAAAAAGATAATAAAATGCCACACCACATTAGAAGAGCTATACTGCCTTTCACGGCAATTGTCGGGCAGGAGAAGATGAAGAAGGCGCTTATTTTGAATGCCATTAACCCACGTATAGGCGGAGTGCTTATAAGGGGAGAAAAAGGGACTGCGAAGTCCACCGCTGTTCGTGCACTTGCAGAACTGTTACCAGAAATCGAAGTGGTTAACGGCTGTCCGTTCAACTGCAACCCTTATGACGGGAGGGAGATGTGCGACCTGTGCTATGTTAAGAAAACGAATGGAGAAAAACTGGAAGTTGCGAAGCGAAGGATGTGGGTCGTGGACCTTCCGTTAGGTGCAACCGAGGACCGGGTCGTGGGCTCCATAGACGTTGAAAAGGCGATAAAAGAAGGAATAAAGGCGCTGGAGCCAGGGATATTGGCGGCTGCAAATAGAGGTATTCTTTACATTGACGAGGTAAATCTTTTAGATGACCACGTTGCCGATGTTATTTTAGACTCGGCAGCGATGTCAATAAACGTAGTCGAGCGAGAAGGAGTCTCGGTTTCTCATCCCTCTAAATTCATCCTTGTTGGAACAATGAATCCTGAGGAGGGTGAGCTCAGACCTCAACTTTTAGATAGATTTGGGCTGCAAGCAAGTGTAGAAAGTATAGACGACGCAGATAAGAGGGTAGAAATAGTAAAACTTGTAGGCAGCTTTGAACGAGACCCGGAAGAGTTCAGGAAAAAGTTTGAGGGGAAACAGAAAGAGTTAAGAGAGAAAATCGTGCATGCGAAACAGATAGTTAATGAGGTGGAGATCAGCGATGACTTGTTGAAACTGGCAGCAGATACGTGCATTAAACTCGGCGTCAGAACACACCGCGCTGAAATCGTTATAGATAGAACAGCAAAAACGATTGCCGCACTTGATGGCAGAAAAAAAGTCACTTTTGAGGACATAAAAGAGGCGATGGAATTAGCTCTTCCGCACAGAATGCGCAGGAAACCATTTGAACCACCGAGCTTAGATACTGAAAAACTCGATGAGACGATGTCCGACACAAAAAAGCAGCATGAGGAAAAGAAAGAAGAGAATAAGCAACAGCAAGAGCAGAGGAAAGAAAGGGAAGAGAAAAGAGAACACAAGCATAAAAATGAGCACCTCGGCAAAAATCTAAAAGGTCAAGATGACCACCATGAAGACAATGTAAAAGAACTGCAAAAAGAATCTGTTTTTAATATCGGCGACCCGATTGATACAAGAGCAGTAAGACAAAAACAGAAGAAGGATAGAACATATCGCAGGAAGATTTCCGGCAGAAGAGTTCCTACTCTCTCTCTTCGCAATAACGGGAAGTACGTGCGTTCTGGATTCCCAAAAGGAGAGATAAAGGATGTTGCTCTTGATGCTACGATACGTACAGCAGCACCTTATCAGAAGGAGAGAAAACATGAGTCTGATTTAGCGGTGATGATAAAAACAGGAGATATTCGAGAGAAGATTCGAGTAGGGAAAGTATCTACGGCAACGATGTTCGTGGTGGATGCCTCAGGGTCAATGGGTGCGAATCGAAGGATGGAGAGTGCAAAAGGTGCTGTTCTATCTTTATTGCTGGATTCGTACCAACAAAGAGATAAGGTAGGAATGGTTGCGTTTAGAGGTAACCAGGCAGATACCCTGCTTCCACTGTGCTCAAGCATAGATTTAGCAGTTGAGCGGTTAAAGGAACTCCCAACTGGAGGCAGAACACCGTTAGCCGCGGGTCTGGAAAAGGGATTGAATCTTCTGCTGAATGAAAAGCAGAGGGATGAAGGGGCGATACCTGTTCTGCTGTTAATCTCTGACGGTCGTGCAAATGTTTCATCAGGTTCAGGAAATAAAGAGATTGAGAAGGAATTGGTGACACTCGCTGAGCAGGCACGTGCTAAGGGTGTACATGTGATTGTGATTGATACCGAGGTAGTTAGCAAATCGTTCATACAGATGCAGCTTGGTTATTGCAGACAGATAGCAAGCTATTCGAGAGGAAAATATTATCCTATCGCAGATTTAACATCGCAGGCAGTGCATGATATTGTTATTCAGGAACGAGAACGGGAGTTATTGAGTAGTTTACAGGCAGCTCAGGGATGAAAATGGCATCAAGCGCGGAAACAAAAACTGGAATGGAAAAGAGAGCAGAAATAAAAGCGCGGTACAAGAAGTTTATCGGAAGGAAAATCATTTTTATTCTTTCTTCTCTCGTCTTAATTTTTATTATCGCAGGCGTAGCGGCAACACTTGGCTCTTTCCCAATCTCAGTCATTGCGGTATATTCAATAATATGGCATGGTATTCCTGAGATTTTTCATAATGCAGGTTTTATCATGTCTCATGGCTTTAAGGAATTTTACCAGACGTATTTTACAACTGAAGAGATAATTATTTGGGGATTAAGGTTACCGCGAATCATAATGGGCATCCTTGCGGGAATAGGGCTCGCAATTGCGGGTACAACAATGCAAGGAGTTGTGAGAAATCCACTGGCAAGCCCTTACACCCTGGGAATTGCTTCTGCTGCGAGTTTTGGCGCTACTCTTGCCATCATTTTAGGTGCAGGTTTTGTCACCGGCAAATATATAATAATAGTAAATGCGTTCGTCTTCGCTTTACTCTCTTCTTTTATTATCTATGGTCTATCGCGATATAAGAGTGCAACACCGGAGACAATGATTTTAGCAGGTATTGCATTAATGTATTTATTCTCTGCAATGACAGGGATTTTGCAATATTTTGGAGAAGCGGAGGCGGTGAAGGAGGTGGTATTCTGGATGTTTGGGAGTCTTGGAAGAGCTTCATGGGATAAGCTTTCTCTCATGTCCGTCATCATTGCCTTCTGTATCCCACTTATCATGCTAAAATCATGGGACTTGAATGCACTGGGTGTAGGAGATGAGCGCGCGAAAAGCCTGGGTGTAAATGTCGAGCAGACAAGGATAGTGTGCTTCGTACTCGCTTCTCTTGTAACTGCGGGTATTATATGTTTCACGGGAACCATCGGATTTATCGGATTGGTTTCTCCGCATATGTGCAGAATGGTCATCGGTGGAGATAACAGATATTTAATTCCGGCATCGGGTCTTTTCGGTGCCGCTCTTTTGCTTGGCGCGGATACCATTGCAAGAACAATCGTCGCACCTGTAATTCTCCCGGTAGGTTTGATTACATCCTTCATGGGCGTTCCGTTGTTCCTCTACTTGATAATGAGAAAAAGGAAAGAATATTGGTAAAATGGTAAAACTGAAAGTAAAAGACGTGGAGTTCAGTTATGCAAGCGTACCCATACTGAAGAATGTCTGTATAGAGCTTGCCGAATCTGAGATGCTAAGCGTGGTGGGTCCAAATGGTGCAGGGAAATCCACTCTGCTCCGATGTATAGATAGAATTCTGAGCCCTCAAAAAGGATGTATCCTGTTAGATGAGCGGGATATAAAAAAGATGAGCAGAATGGAACTTGCAAAAAAAGTGGGCTATATCCCACAGAGCACCACTTCTATATTTTCTGCTACGGTCTTCGATGTTGTACTCATAGGCAGACGCCCGCATATCAGTTGGCGGAGCAGTGAAGAAGACACAGAAAAAGTCTTAGAGATTCTACAAATGCTAAACATCGAAGAGTTTGCCATGCGCGATATTAACGAGCTCAGCGGCGGTCAACAGCAGAAAGTTTTTATCGCGTGTGCACTGTCTCAAGAGCCCGATGTTCTTTTGCTCGATGAGCCCACTTCTAACCTCGACATCAGGCATCAGCTTGAAGTGATGGACATCATAAAAAACATTGTGATAGAAAAGGGTATAGCTGCGATAATGGCGATCCATGACCTTAATTTAGCAGCAAGATACGCAGACCGGATAATAATGATGAACAGTGGTAAGATTTTTGCTGCGGGAAATCCTGCTTCTGTTCTTACGCCTGAAAACATAAGACATGTTTACGGTGTTGAGTCAGAAGTGATGGATAAACGTGGAAGACCGCATATTGTGCCTATACGACCGGTCGGCAAACCACTCAAACTTACCGTCTGAGGTGTCTCCTCACAATCCTCGCCTGAAAGCCATGATACATCGAGAATCCCTCTGCACTCTTCTGTTCTTGCTTCACATCAAATGAAACGGTCTTTGAATATAATGCGTTTGGCGACTCTCTCCCCACCACTCTTGCAACCCCTTTCTCCAGTTTCATATACACTGAGCCGGTTACTCTTTCCTGCGTCTTATCTATAAAGGCATTGAGACTCTCAAAAAGCGGGTCCATGACCAAACCCTGGTATACCAGTTCACTCCACGTTCTGTCAACAGATTCCTTAAACTTCAGCTCGTTTCTCGTCAATACGAGCTGCTCAAGGTCACGATGTGCTTCTAATAATATAGTAGCTGCCGGATGCTCGTATATCTCGCGTGACTTGAAGCCAAGAACTCTATCTTCGATTATATCAGTTCTGCCAACGCCGTGCTTGCCACCCGTCTCATTCAATTTCTTTATCAGTGAAACACCGCTCATCTTCGTACCATTTAACGAAACGGGAATCCCCTGCACGAAGTCAATTTTGATAATCTCTGCATCTTCAGGCGCTTTATCCGCTGAAACAGTCCATTGAAATATCTCTTCAGGTGGGATGAAAGAAGGGTCTTCCAATTCCGCTCCTTCTATGCTCCTGCTCCATATATTTTCATCCACACTCCATCTCTTCTCAGTGGCAAAGTAAATGCCGTGTTCCGATGCATATCGCTTCTCTTCTTCCCTCGTTAAGCTCATTTCTCTTATCGGTGCCACCACATCCAGGTCTGAGGTTCTGAAAACGGCGTCGAACCTTAACTGGTCGTTGCCTTTGCCCGTGCACCCATGAGCAACAGCATCTGCTTTTTCTCCCGTTGCCACTTCAACCACGTGCTTCGCAATTAGCGGTCTTGCTATCGCCGTCCCGAGCACGTATCCCTCGTAGTTGCCGTTCGCTTTTATCAACTGGAAGATATAATCACGCACGAATTCCTCTTTCGCATCTACTTCTCTATATGAGTTACTCAGCTTCTCTCCTCTTCCCTTAGCCTCGTTTAAGTCTGCTTCTGGCTGCCCCACGTCCACTGTTACTGCAATCACTTCATCATAGCCGTAATGCTCCCTGAGCAAAGGAATGCAGACAGAAGTGTCTAACCCGCCCGAATATGCAAGCACTACTTTTTTCATTCTTATTCTTATTCATTCTTTTTATAAAATAATAGTTTCTTTGGTATGTATAAGTTTTTTCATCTTTTGCTCATAAGGTCTGCGATTTGTTCAAGTTTATTTATTTCGCGTTTCCTGAAACCAATAAAAATACCTCCGAATTTACCACCGACTAAAGTTCTCGTCTTCTCGCCGCGCGGAAGCACTTTGTTGAGCAAGGGATGAATGATTTGCACCTTATCTTGCTCTGTAGTAATAATCAGTATTCCGTTTTCTATTCCTATAATCCAATTGGATGTCTTTGCTTTGGGTGGGATTATGCTGTTAAGCTTGGGATGCTCGATGTCGAGATGCGTCACGGTGGCTCTCGAATAACCCTTCAAATGGATATAAACACTTGCGTGTGCCAGTTCTTCTGTGTTAAGCCGAACTTTTGCATCCAGTGGCAGTTTGCCTTCGCCAGGTCCGGTCATGCTTACTAAAGCTATTGTATTTATGATTTATATTTATATAGAAGGGTAGAAAAATGCTGTGTTGCATAACTCTAAATAAGGTCCATTCCATAACGATATTTTTATGAAAAAAGCCTTGGATTTCATTGAAACGTGGAATAAAGATTTAGAAAAGTTAAATATATAGGGAAGGTAGGAGCACCATATGAATATCTTGAATTTACATGTGTTGCTGAACCGAGGGCTAAAAGGGAGACCGGAGAGAAGTCGTGGACGATGGAGGACTATCTCACGAATAACGAGACGCTCGGCACCATAGACGTCCCAAAGCTGTATTCAAAGCGATGGAGAATAGAAAATTTCTTCAAAGAACTCAGTATCTCCACAATTTTGGCTAGCCTTAGAACATTTTTTTACTTATGATGGCTGTTTTTTATTTTATACAACCTTTACAAAAATCACGGTTAGAGGTTAGCAAAAATGGCGGAACTGAACTTCAAGGAAATAGAAGAGAAATGGCAGCGTAGATGGGAAGAGAACAAGGTCTTTGATGCAGAAATAGAAGAAGGCAAAAAGTTCTTTTTGACCGTCCCTTACCCCTATACCTCAGGACCGTTGCATATAGGTCATGGAAGAACATATACCATAGGAGATATGATTGCGAGATTTAAGAGATTACAAGGCTACAATGTCCTATTTCCAATGGCTTTCCATGTGACAGGGACGCCGATTTTAGCGATTGCCGACAGCATCGCGAAAGGAGAAGAAGAAGTTGTAGAACGGTATCGAGATTACGTCTCGATATATGAAGACGAAGAGAAGGTAGAGAAGATAATCAATAGTTTCGGTAATGCGGAAAACGTTGCAGATTTCTTCGCTGACAGAATCTCTGAGGACTTCAAGCGCATGGGATATTCCATAGACTGGAGAAGAAAGTTCAATACCACGGAGTCAATGTACAACAAGTTCATCGAATGGCAGTTTAAAAAACTCTACGATAAGGGTGTGATAAAGAAAGGGAAGTATCCTATTACTTATTCTATTGAAGATGACTCAGCAGTTGGAGAAGATGACATTGAAGAAGGAGATATAAATAAAGTATCAATAATTGAGCACACGACCATAAAGTTCAAACTTGCTGATGACTCCGAGACTTACTTAATTGCCGCAACGCTGCGTCCTGAGACCATTTTTGGCGTTACAAATCTATGGATAAATCCCGCAGCACGATACGTTAAGGTCAGGGTTGGAAAAGAAAACTGGATTGTATCCCGGGAAGCTGCGGAGAAATTGGGATACCAGAAGGAGGAATTACAAATTACAAATTACAAATTACAAAACGAAGAAGCAGGAGGAGGCTTTTTTATAGGTAAGAAAGTCAAGGAGCCGGTGGAAGGCAGGGAAATTCCTGTCTTACCCGCAAGCTTCGTTGACGCGGATGTTGGCACAGGGGTAGTCTATTCGGTACCGGCACATGCTCCTTACGATTACATCGCATTAGAAGATTTGAGGAGGGAGAAAGGGCTTGAAATAGCACCAATAAAGATAATAGACATTGAGGGATATGATTTGCCAGCGAAAGAGATATGTGAACGGATGGGAATAGAAAGCCAGGAAGATGAGCGATTAGATGAAGCCACGCAGATAATCTATAAAGACGAATTCTATCGGGGTGTATTGAATGAAAAGTGTGGTGATTTTGCAGGCATCGAAATCGCAGCGATAAAGGATGAGGTTAAGGATTGGTTAAAAGGGAAGAAGGTAGCAGATGTATTTTATGAGACTTCAAGGAAGGCGGTAACAAGAGGTGGGGGGAAGGTGATAGTTGCGGTATTACAGGACCAGTGGTTTATAGATTACACACCGAGCTGGTGGAAGGACATGGGTCATAAACTCGTAGAAGGAATGGCATTCTATCCTGAGAAGTATAAGGCATACATGCAGGACATTATTGATTGGTTGGCTTTGAGACCTTGTGCGAGGAAAAGAGGTTTAGGCACAAGATTTCCTTATGAAAAAGACTGGATAATCGAGTCACTTAGCGATTCTACAATTTACATGGCGCTGTACACCATAGTACACCTGCTAAGGCAATTGCCGGTTGATGCTTTAGACGAAAAGTTTTTTGATTACGTATTTTTAGGAATAGGCGATGCAGGTGAACTGGCGAAGGAAACAAATATAGATGCGGATACCTTGAACAGGATAAAAGAAGAGTTTGAATACTGGTATCCGAACGACCTGCGACATACTGCGCCACCTCA
This sequence comes from Methanosarcinales archaeon, assembly GCA_025464645.1. Classification (GTDB taxonomy): domain Archaea; phylum Halobacteriota; class Syntropharchaeia; order Alkanophagales; family Methanospirareceae; genus QMVO01. Next base: position 1,448 of record JAODGF010000038.1, on the reverse strand, counting down.
CCTCTCCAACCATCTGGTTTTCTTCTTAATGCACCACGCAGCAATATTTCCAGAAAGGGGGTGGCCGAGGGCGATTACCTTGAATGAGTTGATGATTAGAGAAGGGCGGAAGATGTCAAAGAGCAAGGGGAATGTAATACCTCTGGCAAAAGTGTCAGAACTTTATGGCGTGGATTTATACAGGCTTTATTGCGCGATAAATGCGGACTTCGGGAGCGTGGTTAATTGGCGTGAGCAGGACGTGGATGCATTGAGGCGGAGATTTAATGCGCTGGTGGAGCTATTCGAGCAGAGTATAGATACAGGTGCAGAAGAGCTAAGAGAAGACGAACTCACGCACCCCGATAGATGGCTGCTGTCGAAGTTTTACAGAAAACTAAGGGACTCTATCGAGCGGTTTGATGCGTTTAAGATAAGAGAAGCGGGGATAAACATGGTATTCAATTTAATGAACGATATCAGGTATTATGAGCACAGGGAGAGCGAAGAAAGGAGGAAGAGAATAGTCAGGAATTTAATGGATGATTGGCTGATAATTCTATCGCCAATAGTTCCGCATATATGCGAGGAGATATGGCACAAAAACAGAGCGGATAGAAAGCTTGAATTCGTTTCTTTGCAGACGTTGCCAGAAATAAAGGAGGGGTTTATTGACGATAGGGTGGAGCGCGAGGAGGAATATTTGGTTTCATTGATTGGGGATACAAAAGAGATAATGAAAATAGCGAGAATCAAACCAAGTAAGATTTACATTTATACCGCGGAGGAATGGAAATGGGAGATATTTAGAGCAATACGGGATTTGCCGGATAAGGATAAGATTAAAGAGGCGATGCAGCTCAGGAAGGATAAAAGCACGGTGGATTTCGTGAAGCGAGTGATGAAGAGCAACCTGGCTTATTTCGAGCTGAACGAGAGTGAGATTCTGGAACGCGAGAAGGAATATTTGATGCGTGAGTTCGGGTGTGAAATAGGCATAAATGCGGAATACGACCCGAAAGGTAAGAAGAAGTTTGCTATTCCGCTTAAGCCCGCGATTTATGTGGAGGAGTGAGTCGTGTTTATAACACAAGGTTACACAGATTCTTGTACAATAACAAGTACTTTTTCAAGTTATAATCGACGCAATACCCAGCGGTTCACCAAGTAATTTTAATAATGAAGAACTCGTATGCATATTGAAAATGAGGTTGAAAGAGATGAAGGTTAGTACTCAGCTAAAGGGAGGTATATACGAAATAAGTTTCAGATATAATACCAAATTGGGAGGATATACGACATTGGTGCCAGATATACCGAAGTTATACGCCATGCCTTTACATTATCTAATAGGATTGAGAGAAGATGGATGTAACTAAATCCAGAAATGGTGTGTCAATCCGATTGACAGAGGAAAGATGGATTCATATCACAGAAGAGCATTCAGAGATGGCTGGTTATTATTTTGA
>JAODGF010000173.1 GCA_025464645.1 Methanosarcinales archaeon | reverse complement strand
ATACTATCCAATCTCATTAATTCATGGGCAACGGGATTTTTTACGTTCAGTTTATATAATTTCGCTCTACCTACCTGGCGTGTTTGAATTACTATCCCCATTTCAACCAGTTTGTGCCAAAAGGAGTGAATTGTACTCCATCCCACGCCCGAATTCTCTGCGATTTCTGTTAGCGGATAATCAAATTCTCTAAATGTCAAAAGGAAGTCTAAGACCCTTATTAATGGGTAATCACCAAATACCTCGACAAAAAAATGATTTCTCCATTTTGATTTGTTTTAGTAAAAATCACGACTTTTTGCACTGTTTCAACGCTTCTTCCCTTATTCTTCTTGCTCGCTTCTCTCCAACACCAGGAACTCTCTCCAACTGCGTCACATCCGCTCTTGCCACTTCTTTCGGGCTTTTAAACCCTGCGGAATACAATCCCCTTGCGATTACCCTGCCGACGCCTTTTATAGTGACCAATCCAAGCAAGTCTGTTTTAATACCATGTTTTATCCTGTCCTTCAACACGCTTAGCTTCGCATGCATGTTTGCATCTCGTAGATACGCAGCTATTCTCGACGCTGCATAGCAAATCCACTCTAAAACGTAGATATTATTGTGAATTTCTCCAGGGTATATACCGAACTTCTCCTTCAGCTCTGGATACGTAAGCTCATCAATCCATGCATGCGTGACGATCGCACTACCCAACGCATACGCACTGTCATACACCCACTCAAGATTATCGCTAAGGCTGCTTGCTATCTCCATCGCTTGCTCTGCTTCCTTCAACCTCAGCGGAACTACCTCCTCACATCTACATAAAAGGAGCAAGAGATCAAAATCAGATATTTTTGTATTCCCCTTCTTCTCGAGCTCGGTTAAAACTTCTATCCCCCTTTTTAGCTCCAATGCTGATTTCGTGGACAAATACAGCCTGGAAGAGAGCGCTCCAAATCCAGTAGCTCTTATTTCACTTCCTTTTATCTCTATGAACCCTTCCTCTGATAATTCCGCCAGTATGTCTTTCATTTGGGCTTTTACGAGTTCCATTTGTGCATGGTTTTGAAACGCATAGAAGGTGCTACTAAGAAAATCGAAGATTTGGTCTGTATGATGCGCACCACCAACGATAGTTGCGAGAATCTGCTCTGTCATCGCGTCTGCGGAAAAACGCGATTCTATCCCTTCTAATTCACCATTTATGTAAAAATCCTCTATTTCCTCGCACTCATCTTCGCTCCTTGCCACGATCAGCCCTATTCCATACTCATCATATTCTGGTCTCCCTGCACGACCAAATACCTGTTTCACCCAACATACTGACATCGGCTCATTGCCTCTGCCAAGCGTAAAAAACTTATAATTCCGGATTAAAACCATTTTTGCAGGTAAAGAAACGCCCATTGCCAACGTTGGCGTACAGCATATCACTTTTAATATCCGCGCTCTAAAACTCTCTTCTATCGCTCTCCTCTGCTCCGGATGCAACCACGAGTTATGGTATGCAACGCCACACCTGACCATCTCTGCAAGGTCGTCCACACCAATGTCCACGTGCTCTGCGAGCTTAGCCAGCTCATTATTCGCCATTTTCAACTGCGTTGCGATTTTTCTTGCAAAAGATACCGAACCTCTTTTTGTATTTACAAACACGAGAACCTGTGAACCTTCCTTTGCCTCCCATACCACTCGCTCTATTATCTTCCGGTCATCCTTTGCCAGGAATACCTCCTCTTTTAACGGCACTGGCCTCCATTCGGAGCGTATCAAAGTCGCATGCAGCCATTCCCCAAACTCCTCCGCATTGGGTATCGTTGCAGATAAAGCAATGATTCTTGCAGCACGATTAAAGCTCATAAAGCGCGCCATTGCTCCTTCCAACCTTGGTCCTCTCTTCTCGTCTCCTATCACATGCACCTCATCCACTACGAGAACCGAAATCTTTCTTAACCAGGCAGGCTTTATTCTCGTTAGAGAATCCAGCTTTTCCAGCGTGAGAATTATGATGTCATATCTTTCAAGATATCGCGATGAACTTTCGTAATCGCCCGTTGATATGCCAACTTTTGCAACAGGGTGGTACTTATCCTTAAAATTCAGATATTTCTCGTATGCTAATGCATTTAGAGGCACGACATAAAGGCATTTTCCTGAATCACGCAAAATTGATTTTAACATCACCAATTCCGCTAACAGCGTTTTTCCACTTGCAGTGGGAGAAGAGATAACGAAATTTTTATTCTTATCGAGCAGACCTGCTCTTATCGCATCCTCTTGCGGTGGGTAGAGCTCTACATCGCGATCGCCGAAGATAAAATTCATCCCTTTTTCCAATTTTAAGTCTGACAACCTCATTTTCGCGAAAATACCAAAATCTATCCAGGGATAGAATTACAATAAATATATACTACTTCAACCTTTTCTATTTTAATTTAATTAATTAGTTCCAAATCAAATAAGGGGGTTTGGTTCGATAAAATGGCAAGGAAGCAAAAGAGAAAGAAGGGGAAGAAGACAAAATCTGCCGGCAGATTTGGAGTAAGATATGGACGGAAAATAAGAAAAGCCGTTGCAGAGATAGAAGAGAAGACAAGAGCCACACATAAGTGCCCGAAATGTGAGAAGAATTCAGTGACCAGGATGGGCACAGGTATATGGAAGTGTTCAAAATGCGGCTTCACCTTCACAGGGGGTACCTATGTCCCAAAAACTCCAATGGGCATTACAGCTCAGAGGGTGATAAAGAGGATGGAGGAAAGAGGTGAAGAATAGAGTATGGGATATTACTGCTTAAGGTGCAAAAGGATTGTAGAGATAAGCACTGAATACCAGGGGGTAAGATGCCCATATTGTGGCTATCGGGCATTGAGAAAGGAGAGACCAGAAGTGGTGGTGAAAAAAGTAAAGGCAGAGTAGAATGGAAATCAAAGCGGAATTTGTGCTTGAGGATGAAAAAGAGGCAATAAGGACGGTGTATGAGTCCATAAAAGAAGAGGAAGAGAATAAGACCAAATTAGAGTACAAAGATAAAGACAGACGCTTTTTTGTTGATGTCGCTCTTAAAGAAGATAAACTAAGTGTGTGCATAAGTGGCGACGATATAGTGAAGGTGAGAGCAGCAGCGAATACGTGGCTTCGGTTGTTGAAAATAGCAGAGGAAATGATAGAGGTGGTGGGGGAACATGAAAATCCCCAATGTCAAATACTGCCAAACTCCAAGTAAATCCCAACTGCCAAATCCCAACGCACATTCAAAATCCCAAAAATTTGGTAGTATTGGTACTTATTTGGGTTTGGGATTTCTTGCCCCTGCAAGGTGGTTTCTGAGCGGAATACCGGCATTAGTGTTCCTATTGCTTATCCTCCTCCTTCTTTTAAGCATATTATGGCTGATAGTCAAATTCTTGCCTTATATCATCATCGCAGTTGTAATTTTGATTTTGGCTCTCGTGTTAGTATATTTTTTGTGGAGAATTTTTAGCTAAGATTCGGTGGGTTCTACCACTACGGATGTTAGTATGGAACTAACCACAAAAGGAAGGTCTTGAGTTGGTCCAGTTCAGCAAAAATAGTCGAGTGTGCAAATATTTAGTATAACCTACTTTTATGTTTTTCGGTTTTTCAAAAAATCGAAAAGCTTAAATAGTGATACCTGCATATTTATAAACAGGTTCGCTAATAAAAAGGCGAACTGCGAAATAAAAAGAAGGAGGTAAAAAGAAAAGATGAAAAAAGAAGAAGCAAAAACATTGGTTGTGCTCATGGCGTTTCTCCTGAGCATTTTCTCAGTCGCTGCTGCCGCCGGTCAGGCAGCGCCGCCGCAACCAGTACTCAACCTTGGAGCTATCGTGGTAGGGTTAGAAGCAGGTGCCGCCAGTCAGGCATCATCGCCTCTCGCTGCACGGTTAGAGGTGCCCGAGCAAAGCGAAGAAGAGCAGCAAGTGGATTACAAAATATTGCAAATCTCGCCGAAGAACGAGTGGTTCGAGCTAAAACCTGGTGGTGAAAAAGAGTTTGCGGTGAGGGTAAAAAACAAGGACGAAGGGGAGGTATCCACAAGACCACGCATTGAGGTTCAACCGTATGGCGAGTACTTCCTTGAAGAAGAATGGATAACTGTTGAACCTGGCAGCGCAGAGATAAAGGCAGGTGAGGAGCAAGAATACATCGTTACGGTGAAAATACCCGCAGATGCGGAAATCGGTCATTACAACGCACAAATCGTGTTCACCAACGATACGATGCCATCCCCTTATCCAGCACCGTTCCCGGTGTACGTGAACTCGTTAATGCTGTCAATACAAGTTTGGGAACCGCCGAAGATTCTGATACAGCCGCAATACATACACGATAAGATAGAAACGGGACAGAGTCAGGAATACAAGATACAGCTTGAGAACAAAGGCGACAAAGCGATTGCAATAAGCCCGGAAATTGGAGGCAAAGAGCGATGGGGTGGACCTTTCGAGAACACAATTCCCGAGGGTTGGCTGACGATATATGCACCTGCGAAAGTGGAGGCAAACTCGAAGGCGACGGTAAGGGTGACTGTAAATGTACCAGAAGATGCGAAAGGAAGGTATGAGGGAGGCATCAACTTGAACATAGATGACCCCTCAATAGAGCGATGGGACCAGGAAGTGCATTTGAGCTTAGAAGTATGGAAACAACCCACAACGCCGTTCAGAGAAAGTTTTGCGGTGAAACAGGGAGAGAAAGTCTGTGTTGTGGTTACAGCCAGACAGCATACATACGATAAATATGGAGGAGAAGCAGAAGAAAAGGAAGAGCCTTCTTTCAACGTTGCACTGTCACTGGCAACTCTTGAAGGCGGGAGAGTGATACCAGAGCCATCAAAGACGGTCAAAAAGGGAGAGGTAAGCCTGGGTATGGACTATTTACCGCCCTGGGAAGCGTCAAGCGAAGGTATGTATCACGTATTGAGCACAGAGTACAGCGAAACATACGAACTAACTAACGTAACGGGTGGAGTCTGGACGCTGGAGATACTGCCGAGGAATGCAGAGAGTTTTGAGTACACAATAGAGAGAGGAGAATGAGTAAAAAACTCATTCCTTTTTTATTTTTTCCGTGAGGATAAGGAGGCGAAAAAGAAGAAATGAGAAGTGCAGGGAAAATCGTGGCGGTAATTGCAGTAGTAGTAGTCGCTGCTCTCGGTACTTATTTAGGGCTTACGGCACCAGAGCACGGGCTTAGTCCTGCGTCCGATTTAGATTCGTGCTTGTCCACAACAGTAGAGTTTTCAGGCATGAAACTCAACGAAGAAACGAGAACGCAGATTGTATCGGAGGTCTTAGCTGAGATAACGCCTTATAAAGGCGTGAGGTATGATAAGGTGAACATCTCAGCCATGAAGAATGGTGAAGACTATGGTCTCACAGTCATCTGCTTCTCTGATGCATGTGAATGCCAGGATGCCTATGTTTTCACGTATTATGGTGCAGGAAAGGAGTTGGTTCTAAACGGGCATGTGCTAGATGCGATACCGGCGGCTGAGCGAGCAAAGGCAATCTCAGTCGCACTTCAGAATGAAGAGGCTGCGAGTCTGATGAGGGCAAACAGTTTGGAAACCGTGCTGCCAACCGTTAGAAGGGTGCTTCCGGAGACTGCGGAGAAGTTCTATTTGCCAAAGACACTGCTCAGCGTTACGTGGACTCGGTTTGGAGATAATCCTGTGGTTGTTTCTGTTCTGGTTGACCCTGATGCGAGGAAGGCTGTGGAAGTGTGGAGTAATTTGGAAGTAGAAAATAAAGGAGGTGAAATGTAAAAAATGAAAGAAAAAAATTTGGTGGAATTGCGAATACCGGCAGAAGAAGTAGAAAATGTAGATGAGCTGGTTAGAGAGGGATATTATGGGAGCAGAAGTGATGCAATCCGCGATATAATCCGACGCGGAGCAGCACATCTTAGATCGAGATATTGTTTTGTTGAAATAAAAAGAGGTGAAAAAAGATGATAAGTGCAAAGAGAACCATAGCGATGGGTTTTATGGTCCTGGTGCTGCTTGCAACAGGCGCAGTATCTGCCGCGGATGGTCCCGCAGTCATGATTACTGATTACAAAGTAGAGCCGGCAGTTTTGATGCCCGGCGACTCCGGCACCATCACCGTAACAATACAAAACATGGATACACAATCATCAGAAATCGAGACAACGACTACCGGAAAAAATTCGCAGTCTGAGACCACAAAGACCTCAACGAGAAGTATAAGTGCTGAAATAGAAAGCATAAGGCTAAGTGGTAGTGACAAAAATATAATATGGTCGCAAGAAGGCGTACAACGCTCTGAGTACCACAACGTAGGATCTTTAGGACCCGGTGAGAGTATAACCATCTCTGTACCGATAGAAGCAGCTACACACAATGGCGATGGCACTTACTTCCCCGAAGTGTGCATAGAAGTGGATAATGGCGACAATGTGCGCTTTCCAGTACCTGTAAAGGTGGCGAGTAGCAAGGTAGAGATACTTGAGAAAGACGTTCCTTCTGAGATTTCGCTCAGCGAATCAAAGGAGATAACGCTGGTGGTGGCGAATAACAGACCAAATCATGTGAGCGGAGTGAATGTGCAGGCAAAAGCAGAAATCGAAGAGTTAGAATTCACGCCAGAGCAAATCTTTGTAGGCAATCTGGCGCCATACGAGGAGCGAACAGTGAATTTCTCGCTTTCACCGCTTTCAGTTGGAAATAAAGACATCCAGTTCGTGGTGGAGTACAAAAATGGTATCAATTCGCATCAAAATGCACTTGAATCCGCGATATTGGTAAGGAGCAATGGAGACGTAAGGCTTATCCTGGTAGATGCGCCGAAGTCGGTTTTGAAAGGCGAAATAGCGAAGATAGATTTTGACGTGGCTAATGGAATGCCAAAGGACGTTAAAGCGGTATCAGTAGTGCCTACGAACAACGGAGAGGGAAAAGTAAGGATACTGCCTTCAGAATATTTCATCGGTGACATGGAAGCAGGGGACGTCTTTTCCGCTTCTTTTGACGTTGATACAAGCGAACTGAATACAGGCGAAGACAGAATCGCGTTCAAACTCACGTTTCGCGATATAGACAGCGATAGGATATACGAAACCGAAGGTTATGAAGTGCACATAGAAGTAAAAGAGCCACAGAAGGATGCATTACCAGCTATGTCTTTCTTTGCACTGCCCGCAATCCTGCTATCGGTGGTTGCAGTGGTATGGGTGAGAGTAAAGCACAGGAGGAAAATAGTAGCATGATTCGCTCAGAGCATCTAAGCAAGGTTTACCGGATGGGAAAGATCGAGGTTCCGGCGCTGCGAGATGTGAACCTGGAGATACAGGATGGCGAGTTTCTCGCGATCGTGGGGTCTTCCGGCTCAGGCAAATCTACGCTGCTAAATATGCTCGGGTGCCTGGATAAGCCTACGAGCGGTGCGGTATTCATAGATGGTGTGAGTACCGCCTCGCTCAGCGAGAACGAGCTTGCAGGAATAAGACGCGAGAAAATAGGATTCATATTTCAGCAGTTTAACCTCATTCATTCGCTGAATGCGCTGGAAAATGTATCGCTTCCTATGTTCTTCGCAGGCGTGAGCAGCGAGACGCGGACGAAGAGGGCTGCGGAACTGCTTATAAAAGTCGGGCTTCGTGAGAGGATGCATCACAAACCCGCGGAGCTGAGTGGCGGACAGCAACAACGAGTGGCTATTGCAAGAGCGCTATCTAATAACCCTGAAATTATCATCGGCGATGAGCCAACGGGGAACGTGGATAGCGAGACCGGAGATGCGATAATGGGTATTTTAAAAGAGTTGAATCACGAAGGACGGACGCTAATCGTAGTGACACACGATGCAGAAATCGCAGCGCATGCGCCGCGGGTAATAAGGATGAAGGATGGGAGGTTGCATGAAGAATGAAGGATATGATTCTGCTGGCGTATCGAGATATAAAGGAGCGGAAGACACGCACGATTCTCACGCTGCTCGGCATTGCGGTGGGGATAGCGGCAGTAATCGCATTGATGTCCGTAGGCTACGGGTTTGAGCAGTCAGTAACAGGGCAATTGGTGGAGATGGCGGATTTGATAGTGGTTTTTCCAGGTAAAGCGAGTTTGGGGGGCGACTATGTAGAACTTGGCTGTCTTGACGAGCGCGATTTAAAAGATGTGGAGAGGATAGGTGGCGTGAAGGAGGCTGCGGCAGGGGCAATGAGTATGGAAAAGGTGGAATACCGGGGTGAAAAGACCGTTGTAAGCGTTTTGGGTATTGACCCACGAGATATCGGTGTGATATTTGGTGATATGGTGAAGACAGAAGAAGGAAGGGATTTAAGAGATAACGACCACAAGACATGCCTGATTGGGCATAGCATTGCGAATGACTATTTTGACGAAGAAATTCGCGTCAACGACAGGATAGCAATAGGCGGGAGCAAGTTCAGGGTCGTGGGAGTGATGGAGAAGCAGGGTGGGTTTAACTCGGACCTTGATTCCACAATATACGTAACGAGAAGGGACGCAAAAGGTGTGCTTGGTAACGATGATATTGCGGTGATATGGGCGAGGACGCGAGACATCGAGGAAGCGGAAGGGATAGCGGCTGAAATAGAAGAGCGGTTAGATGAGAACCATAAGCTTGATGATTTTACGTCAGCAATGACGATGGGCAGCGCGATAGCGCAGTTAAAAACCATTTTCACATTGCTTCAGGCGGTTTTAGTCGCTATCGCCTCTATTTCGCTTATTGTGGCTTCTATTGGCATAATGAACACGATGCTGATGTCCGTGATGGAGCGTACACATGAGGTAGGCATAATGAAAGCGATAGGGGCAAAAAACGGGAATGTGCTCTCGCTTTTCCTGCTTGAATCCGGCATGGTGAGCGTAGTGGGTGGTGTCTGTGGCTGTGTACTGGGTGTCATTGGCGCAAACGTCATAAGCATTGGAATAGGTGCGGCGTTTGGCGAAGGGATACCGGCGATTGTGAGACCAGCGGTTTTGCTCGGCGGAATATTGGTTGCGGTGTTCGTAGGAGTTCTGTCGGGGTTGTATCCCGCGAGGAAGGCATC
>JAODGF010000172.1 GCA_025464645.1 Methanosarcinales archaeon | reverse complement strand
CATGATGAGCTTATTCGCTTCCGGCTCCATCCAGGTGGTGACAAAGCTCGATAGATTGAGGGCGGGATTGCCGTCGAGACATACCTCATCTTTGACCAGTTGATACGCTGCATTGGCAGGCATGCTTCTTTCGGGGATTTCATATTTAGGCACACTTTCTTCAAAATATCTGGTACTGTACGTGCTGGCATGCCACTTTTTTGATTCTTCGAGTTGTTCCAAATCCACTTTCTTTGAGATCATAACTTTTCCCCCTCCTTTTCATTTATAGATTTTGGCATTTTTATGTTTTTACTTTTATCATAAATCATAAAATATAGAACTTTCGGTGGATTCTATTTCCCACAGAAGTAGCTTCAAGCCTTAGCGACTGTCGTGGGGGTTAGCTTTAAATTAAAAATAACAAAGACATGGCAAAAAAGAGAGGCGAACTGAGAATCAACATCAATCCCCAAGCCGCTCAAACAACAGGTCAACAATTCTTTTAGTGACGTCAATACCACAAGCAATTTTTATGCCTTTCCCGGAAGGTGTTGCATTAACCTCGAGCAAAAGCAATCCTTCCTCGCCCTCTATCAAATCAACACCCGCGAAATCCGCGCCTACTGCTTTTGCAGCACGTATTGCAAGTTCTCGCATTTCTTCCGTTAACTCACACTTAGCGGGCGTTCCACCCTGACTCAAATTGCTAACAAAAGAACCTTTTTGCGAAACCCTGTAAATCGCACCCAATGCCTCTTCGCCAACTACAAAAACCCTTATATCTCTTCCAGGATTAGGCACGAACTCTTGTAAATAAAGCACGCCTCTTTCTTTCAGTAGCTCGCTGAGTTTTGATGCCAGCTCCGATTCTGGCTGTGAACGCTCAAGTTTGATTATTCCCTCACCTTGACTTCCAAAAATCGGTTTTACCACAACAGATTCAAATTTTTCTATTGTTTTCATAGCGACTTCAAGCTCAGAACTAATTACGGTCTGTGGAATAGGTAAGCATGCGAGTTTGAAGAGATAGAAAGAGAAGAATTTGTTTGCTGCGTTCTGAATTGCAGTTGGACGGTTCATAACGATTATAGAATTTTCAAACGCTCGAAGCAGGTCGAACTTGAACGAAATGGTTTCAAGCGAGAAACTGATGCCAACGTCACGAACAAGGATAGCATCGAGTTTTAAGTATTCTGAAGCCGCATTGAAAATGGAAAAGTCAGAAGCAGCGATGGATGCGCTTAACCCCGAGAGGTCAATCGGGAAAGCTTTCGCTCCTGTCTTGCGGATGTTCTTCAAGAATGCACTTGCTGTCCAGTCGTCAGGGTCGGTCAGGACTACGCCTATTTTTGGTTTTGTATTTTGATTTTGGTACATGTTCTTTCTTTTCAAGCCCCAGCCGATTCATGCTCTGGTTGACCCCGGAGCTTTCTTTTAAGATCAATATTAGAATCTTCAATTTCTTTAAGTTCAAATCCTTTTAGATGCTTACAAAGAGAGCCAAAGTCAGGACAAAGACTGCAACTGCCGGGATGAAGGAATAAGAGATACCAAATGAGTAAACGAAGATTGATGAACCCACAGGACCCAACATGAGACCCAAAGTTTTTGTGAATTCAAATATACCAGAATAAGCGCCGTATCTCTCTTTTGGCACAATGTCCGTGACCCTCGCCTCGATTAACGGTTCTGCAAAGGCTGTGCCGATAGATATGATAAATATCGTTGCTAATAGACTTGAAATTGAACTCATAAATCCCAATGGTAGAAGAGATATGGTGGAAATCAAGAAACCGAGATATATTATTTTTGATTTCCCGATTTTGTCGCTCAGTTTTCCAATGGGTATTTGGAAAAGCAGAAATGGCAGGACAGAAACGGCTAACCAAACTCCTATTATGAGAGGGCTAAAGCCCAAATTCAGCAGGTATAGCGGACCAAACACCCATTTCACGGCATACCAGAAGTATAATGACACGGTGCAGAGAGCCAGGAGCTTTAGCTCGCTTTGCTGTATGAACTCCTTTAGCACGGGTAAAAAATCCATCACTGCCTGATTTTTATTTGTGCTGCTGTGCCCGTCCTTCAATCCAAACACTAAAATCAAAGGTACAGAGAGCAGAATAGCGGCAAAGAAGTAAGGCGACCGAATTCCAAACGCCCCTGCCAGGAGACCACCTATTAAAGGTCCTATCAGCAGTCCCGCATTTGCAAATGTACCGAAAAAAGACCTGAATTCTCCTCGCCTTTCTGTTGGTGAGATGTCCTTAATGAACGCTTCACCAACAATCCATATAGGAGCCATGAAAACGCCAAATGCTATTTGCAACAATACTAATAGATAAAGGTGGGTATTAATGAAGAACGCAAGGAGCACAACTGATACGAGTACAAAAGAGACGATCAACATCGGTTCCCTTCCCTCACGGTCAGAAAGAGTGCCAATCGGGAGGCTGAATATTAATCCGGCGAAGGACGATATCGCTGCTATTAATCCAACCAATGCGGGCTGTTCGACAAATTGCGTCAGGTATAGCGGATGAACCGTGATGACCGCACCGATAAGCGTGGTGAAGAAGAAAATAACCGTGGAAAATAGTAATAGCTGCTTCCGCGCCCGATTTTGCGGTTGTAAGCTTGATTTTTGATTGGACATAAATATTAACAGTGTTTCAAAAATTTAAAAAAGAAAGCTTTGCCAAAGAAACAGGGTTTTTTCGCTAAGGAGATGCGCGTCTTCACGTTATCATAAAACTTTAAAGAAAAGTTTTATCTGCATGGTTGGGAAGCGGTGGAGAAGTATATATCGGGGCAGAAGGGGTACGAGAAAGCAGGTGCTATACGGGGGGAGAAGGGGGAAGAGAGGGGGGAGATGAGAGATGCCAGTCGATCTTCTTTTCTTGATCATTCCTTCTCTTGGTCCATGCCACGACTTCCTGGTTCAGTGTCTCCATGTCACCGATTCGCCTGCCAGTGCATTCGATGTCCATTACATTGATTTCGATTTCCGCAGCATTGAGCCAACTTGCGTGTTTCGGAATTCTCCCAGATACTTTACCTC
>JAODGF010000171.1 GCA_025464645.1 Methanosarcinales archaeon | reverse complement strand
GCTTACATTTTTGCATGTGTTGCCACGGTAAATTTAGCCATGTTTCATGCTGAGAGATGGCGTGGTGAAAAGTTCAGGAAAATACGGAGCTTTAAGGAAGTCAAATTGTCGAAATATGAATTATTATTCCTATTAGTGAGTTTAATTCTTTTAGTTGTAGCAGCATTCAACGAGTGGAGGTATACCTGATGGAGATATCGGCCACATCGCCTAACAGGAGGATATGTGGCTCCGCCTTCGGCTACGCCCAAATTTGCCCTTACGGGCAAACTTCACATATCCCCAGAACGTTATATAAAATTCCGCCCCTTCGCCGCTGGAAAAAGAAATTATATAAAGAAAAATGTTAATGGTGTTATGATGAAAGATAAAAAAGATCAGCAGAAAAAATTGAATTATGAATTAAGTAAATTTAACTCAATATGGAGGAAGATAAATAAATGAAAAAATTCAATAAAAAATGGGTATTTAATTTTTCGCTCTCTAATCAATACATCAAAAAAATTATAATTACTGTTCTTTTGCTTATTATGATTGTATTTTCAGGATGCAAAAGGGAAAACACCGGTGGTCCTGATTGGGAAATGATAAAGAGTAATGCAACATTCGTCGTGCCGGATGCTTCTTATGGAACTCCTTATATACAGCCATTGAATGTTGGAGGCTGGGAGGACGGACTTTACATATCTCGTGATGGATTGGAACTTTTTGCGATTTATATACCTGTTGATTTATTTTCATTATTAGATGCTTGGCAAGAGAACCCAATTTGCTTTGACTATCGCCCTTATTATCGTCCCCCCATGCTGGATGTAGACATGGTATCCAATCCATGGGGGTGTGAAACCTTTTTCCAGGGCGACATTATTATTGCTACAAGGAAAGATACCTGCCTCTCATTTTCTGAATGGCATTCTTCAAATCTCAGGCGTTCAGTGAGCAATGAGGGTGGAGCATGTGGAGTATTAAAAGACAAAAATACCTTTGATGTGTTTGTATTCACACAGAACAGAAACGATACAGAGGATATGGAGATTATGTTTATGAGAAATGTTTCACGGAATCCATCACTCGATACGGCAGTTCCGATTTTGAGTTCTCCTGCAAATGAAGACAATCCACACATTGAAAGACTTGATGATGACACATTACTTTTATTTTTTGACAGGGATAGATATATTTATTACACCAGAAGTTATGATAATGGCACTACATGGGAGGAACCAGTAAAGATCACACATGTTTTAAACGACCAGTCTCCATACGATGTTCAGCCTCACTTATGGAATGATGGAACACACTGGTGGGTGTATTTCTGCGCTGACAATGAGCATGGTAAAAGATGCATATACAGGTCAAAGCAAGAGGTTCCGGGTGATTGGGATAGTTGGGGTCCAAGGGAACTGGTTATTGAACCGGGTGAGATTATAGGCAGATATGGAATTATACTGGGAGTGGGAGAACCAACCCTCACAGACAGAGGGGATATATCCTTTGTTGTGATCTATGGGGACCTAAATTCTGATGACCCGGCAGATGTATGGGATTGCGACCCATGGTTTTTGCCAAAGAAATGAAACTAACAGCGGTCATACGGCTTTAAATAGATGGGATGAGCGGAATTCGATTGAACGGTTGCGGTAACGATTTCATTCTGAGATTAAACTGACTTCATTAAGTCTTGGCAATCCTCACGCCGTTGTCTACAATCGAACGTGAACACCATTCTCCTTCAGATACCGTTTGACCTCCTGAACGGTGTATTCCTTATAGTGGAAGATGGAAGCAGCAAGTGCCGCAGAAGCATCCGTGAACTTGAAAACGTCTTTTATGTGTGCGGGCACCCCACAGCCACCGGAGGCTATAACAGGAATATTTACTCGGTTGCAAATCGCCTCTGTTAATTCCAGATCGAACCCGTCTTTTGTTCCATCTCTGTCCATGCTCGTGAGCATTATTTCACCCGCTCCTCGTTCCTCTACTTCCACTGCCCATTTTATTGCATCCACACCTGTGAACTTCCTGCCGCCGTAGAATGAGCACTCAAACCAGCATTTACCTTCTTTTGTATCTACTATCACCCTACCTTCTTCTATTGCCTTCCGCGCTTCCTCTTCACTTTGCACATACCTCCTCTTCGCATCTATTGCAACCATACAAGCCTGACTGCCAAACCGTTTAGCAAGCACATTCACCAATTTGTGATTCTTTAATGCCGCAGTATTCACCGAGACTTTGTCCGCACCCGCGTTGAACACTCTTCTCGCATCCTCTAAGCTGCGAATACCACCTCCTACGGTAAGCGGTATGAACACATTAGTTGCCGTTCTTTCTATTACATGCGCCATCGTTTCCCTTCTTTCATGCGATGCGGTGATGTCCAGGAAAACGAGCTCATCCGCTCCTTGCTCATCATATTCTGCTGCGAGCTCCCAGGGGATACCTGCATATCTTATCTGCTTGAACTCTATTCCTTTTACTACTCGTCCGCCGGGCACGCCCAAATCACAGTCCAGACAGGGGATAATCCGTCTTGCTAACATTTTGTTTTTGTGGAATAAATTCTTTTTATCCCAATATTTGAAGAATTATCCTCCTCGACCTTCTCTTATTGTCCAATTCGACAAACACAACCTGCTGCCACGTTCCCAACAGCATTTTGTTATTTCTAAAAGGCACGGTCAGCGAGGGACCCAAAAAAGAGGCTCTTACATGCGAATGTCCGTTTCCGTCGTGCCATCTGAGCTCATGCTCATAGTGCATTCCTTTCGGGAACAATCTCTCCAATGCTGCAGGTAAATCATGCAGCAGACCGGGTTCGTATTCTATGGTCGTCACCGCTCCTGTCGAGCCAGGCACGAAAATAGTCACAACTCCATCCGCAATACTCGATTCTCTTAGCTTACTGTTCACCCTCTCGGTTATATCTACAATTTCGACTTCTCCTTTTGTATCAAAGTGCAGTTCCTCAGTTACAACGCTCATTTCTTATCTCTCCTTTCTTTAGCACAGGTTTTCTTTTTGACAAATATAAATATCATTGGTGTAAGAAACATAAAATAAAACGGAAAGATGAGAGGAGAAGATTTACGAGCATTACTTTCAGAGCAGAGGTCCTTAGCGAACGAATACCATACATCGATATGGAGGAGTTCACATTTCTTTTCGGCTTTGATTACTGCACTTTTAGGTTTGAGTGCAATATTAATAGGCTCAGAAGCACCAAAAATACTCGTAGTTATCTTCCCCTTCTTGGCTTTAATATTCAGCATATTCGGAATATTTGTCTTGTATAGAGGGAGTCGTTATTATTTACAAGCAACCTATGCAATTTCCGTGCTTCGTAATAAACTCGATATTCGGGATTCTCTCGATAAGGACGAATTAAAGACATACGGAATTGATGATTTGCTGTGCGATAGATTCTCTTCGGCAGAGGAATATGTGAAGAAACGAAGTATTAATTTAAAGCAATTCAGAATAAGGACCATCATTTACTGGATATATATTGTATTAGCCATAATGAGCTTACTTTTCGTGGGCTATGTTTTTTGTTCTTAAAGTTTAGTCCCGCACCTGCTACAATATTCATCACTAACCCTCCCAAGCTCTCCCATTTTTTCTTCTTTCCTCTCCCCCCTTCTCAAAAGCTTTGGTATCAAAGAGGTCAGGGATGCCAGGAGGGATACTCATCGGAGTGCGCTGGTGAAGGAAAAACAAGGGTAATCACCAGTGACGGCTACGAGGGCGAACGCCGTAGGATGGCAGCTAAGATGCGGTCGGAGGCAGGTAAAGAGGAGTACAAAAAGCGTAAGGAGACTGTTGAATGGCCATTTGGAAACATAAAGCAGAATCTGAAG